>JAURXG010000309.1 GCA_030654555.1 Aquabacterium sp. | reverse complement strand
CTTCGCCTCCGAGGTGTTCAACTGCTCGGCGCCCGACACGGGCAACATGGAGGTGCTGCGCAACTATGGCTCGGCGGCCCAGAAGGCGCAGTGGCTTCGGCCGCTGATGGCCGGCGAGATCCGCTCGGCCTTCCTGATGACCGAGCCCGAGGTGGCCTCGTCGGACGCCACCAACATCCAGACTTCGATCGTGCGCGACGGTGATCACTACGTCATCAACGGCCGCAAGTGGTGGTCGTCGGGCGTGGGTGATCCACGCTGCAAGATCGCCATCGTGATGGGCAAGACCAATCCGGATGCGCCCAAGCATGCCCAGCAGTCGCAGATCCTGGTGCCGCTGGACGCGCCGGGCGTCGAGGTCGAGCGCATGCTGCCGGTGTTCGGCTACGACGACGCGCCGCACGGCCATGCCCAGGTGCTGCTGCGCGACGTGCGCGTGCCCGCCGGCAACCTGCTGCTGGGCGAGGGCCGCGGCTTCGAGATCGCCCAGGGCCGGCTCGGGCCGGGCCGCATCCACCACTGCATGCGCAGCATCGGCAGCGCCGAGGTGGCCTTGTCGCAGATGGTGCAGCGGCTGCAGTCGCGCGTGGCCTTCGGCAAGCGCATCGCCGATCAGTCGGTGTGGGAGCAGCGTGTGGCCGAGGCCCGCATCGACATCGACATGACGCGCCTGCTGTGCCTGAAGGCCGCCGACATGATGGACAAGGTCGGCAACAAGGTGGCGCAGGCCGAGATCGCGATGATCAAGGTGGCCGCACCGCGCATGGCGCTGAAGGTCATCGACCTGGCGATCCAGGCCTTCGGCGGTGCCGGCGTCAGCAGCGACGCCGGGCTGGCCTTGCGCTACGCCCACCAGCGCACGTTGCGGCTGGCCGACGGCCCCGACGAGGTGCACAACCGCACCATCGCCAAGATCGAGTATGGCAAGTACAAGGCGCCGAAGGCGCCGGGTCACGCCTGACCTCACCTGATTCCCTTTGCGGAGCCACACCCCATGACCTCGACGGCCATCGCCGACCCAACCCCTGAATTGAGCGCCTTCCGCGCCGAGACCCGCGCCTGGCTGGAGGCGAACTGCCCGGCCGAGATGCGCCAGCCCATGACCAGCGAGGACGATGTCTGCTGGGGCGGGCGCCGTTGCCAGTTCAGCTCGCCCGCGCAGAAACAGTGGCTGGACGTGATGGCCGCGCGCGGCTGGACCGTGCCCACCTGGCCCCGGGCCTACGGCGGCGCTGGCCTGTCCAGCCTGGAGGCCAAGGTGCTGGCGCAGGAGATGCGCGCGCTGAACTGCCGCTCGCCGCTCAACAGCTTCGGCATCTGGATGCTGGGCCCGGCGCTGCTGAAGTTCGGCAACGAGGAACAGAAGCTCGAGCACCTGCCGAAGATCGCCCGCGGCGAGATCCGCTGGTGCCAGGGCTACAGCGAGCCCAATGCCGGCAGCGACCTGGCCTCGCTGGCCACCAAGGCCGAGGACAAGGGCGACCACTTCATCGTCAACGGCCAGAAGATCTGGACCAGCTACGCCGACAAGGCCGACTGGATCTTCTGCCTGGTGCGCACCGACACCACCAGCAAGCACAACGGCATCAGCTTCGTGCTGTTCGACATGGCCAGCCCGGGCGTCAGCACCAAGCCGATCCTGCTGATCTCGGGCGCCAGCCCGTTCTGCGAGACCTTCTTCGACAACGTGCGCGTCGAAAAGCGCAACCTGGTCGGCACCCTGAACAAGGGCTGGGACGTCGCCAAGTACCTGCTGGGCCACGAGCGCGAGATGATCGGCAGCATCGGTGATCGCGCCGCGGCCAAGCCGATGGGCCAGCAGGCGGTGGCCGCGATCGGCCTCGACGAGGCCGGCCGCCTGGCCGACCCGGTGCTGCGGGCACAGGTGGCCGAGTTCGAGGCCGACGAGGCCGCCTTCCGCCTGACGATGGAGCGTGCCGGCGACCTGGCCCGCGCAAGCCAAGCGCACCCCGCGCTGCCGTCGATGCTGAAGTACTACGGCGCCGAACTGAACAAGCGCCGCTGGGAGCTGGTGATGGCGATCCACGGCAGCGATGCGCTGGAGTGGGAGGGCGAGCGCTCGAAGCAAGGCGACCGCGCGCGCACCTGGCTGCGCACCAAGGCCAACTCGATCGAGGGCGGCACCAGCGAAGTGCAGCTCAACATCGTCAGCAAGCGCATTCTTGAGTTGCCTGGAGCCTGACCATGCCGTTGATCCTGAGCGAAGAACAAACCATGCTGCGCGACAGCGCGCGCGACTTCCTGACCGAGCAGGCGCCGGTGTCGCAGTTGCGGGGCTTGCGCGACAGCCACGATGCCGCCGGCTTTTCGCGCCCCTTGTGGCAGCAGTTTGCCGAGATGGGCTTCACCGGCGTGCTGGTGCCCGAGGCGCAGGGCGGCCTGGGCCTGGGCCATGTGGAAGCCGGCGTGGTGATGGAGCAGATCGGCCACCAGCTGTGCGCGTCGCCGCTGCTGGCCTCGGGCATCGTCGCGGTCACCGCCTTGCGCCAAGCCGGCAATGCCGCGCAGCAATCGGCCTGGCTGCCGAAGATCGCATCGGGGCAGACCATCGCCACGCTGGCGGTCGACGAGGCCGCCAAGCACCGCCCGCAGCGCCTGGCCGCGCAGGCGCGTGCCGAGGCCGGCGGCTGGGTGCTCGATGGCGCCAAGACGTTGGTGCTCGACGGCCATGTGGCAGACCTGCTGATCGTCGCCGCGCGTGTGGGCGACGGTGGCACCGGGCTGTTCCTGGTCGACCCGAAGGCGGCCGGCGTCACGGTCGAGCGCACCGTGATGGTGGATGCCCACAACGCCGCACGCGTGCGGCTGCAGGGCGTCAAGCTGGCGGCCGACGCGTTGCTGGGCACGCCCGAGACCGGCGCGACCGCGCTGGCGGCCACGTTGGACGCCGGCCGCTGCGCGGCCGCGGCCGAGCTGATCGGCCTGGCCGACGAGGTGTTCGAACGCACGGTGGCCTACATCAAGGAGCGCAAGCAGTTCGGCAAGCTGATCGGTGAGTTCCAGGGCCTGCAGCACCGCGCGGCCACGCTGTACTGCGATCTGGAGATCAGCCGCGCCGCGCTGATCAAGGCCCAGCAGGCGCTGGATGCCGACATCACGGGCGCCGCCAATGCCGTGGCCATCGCCAAGGCCCGCGCCGGCCGCAGCGCCACCACCGCGGTGCAGGAAGGCGTGCAGATGCACGGCGGCATGGGCATGACCGACGACTTCGAGATCGGCTTCTTCATGAAGCGCGCCCGCGTGCTGCAGGAGCTGTGGGGCGACAGCAATTTCCATTTCGATGCGCTCGCACAGCGGCGAGGGTATTGACCCACCCCCCGTAGCGCCTGCGGTGCTCGCCCTCGAGGGGGCGTCGCCAGTGGTCCGGCAAAGCCGGTCCCATGGCGCCCACTGGCTGAGGTCAGTGCCGATCGTTTCTATCTCCAACGAAAGAGAGACACCATGAGCAATACCGTCACTATCAGCGTGCGAGGCCCGGTGGCCGTGCTGGCCATGGACCGCCCGCCGGTCAACAGCCTGGGCTACGACCTGCGCATCGGCATTGCCGACGCGCTCGACGCTGCCAATGCCAACCCGGCGGTCAAGGCCATCGTGCTGACCGGCACCGCACGCGCCTTCTCGGCCGGCGCCGACGTCACCGAGTTCGGCACCCCCAAGGGCGCCAAGGAACCCAACCTGCGCGTGGTGATCGCCATGCTCGAGGACAGCCCCAAGCCGGTGATCGGCGCCGTTGCCGGCCAATGCCTGGGCGGCGGGCTGGAGCTGGCGCTGGGCTGCCACTTCCGCGTGGCCGCGCCCGACGCGCAACTGGGCCTGCCCGAGGTGAAGATCGGCCTGCTGCCCGGTGCTGGCGGCACGCAGCGCCTGCCCCGGCTGATCGGGCTGGAGGCGGCGCTGAACATGATCGTCGGCGGTGCGCCGGTGGCCGCGGCCAAGTTCGCCGGCTCGCCGCTGGTCGACAAGGTGATCGAGGGCGACCTGATCGACGGCGCGGTGGCCTTCGCCAACGAGGTGCTCGACAAGCAGCTGCCGGCCGTGCGCGCCCGCGACCGCAAGGTGAAAGACCCGCAGGGCGAGGCCTTCCTGCAGTTCGCCCGCAACACCGTGGCGGCGATGAGCAAGAACTTCCCCGCGCCGATGAAGAGCCTGGAGGCGGTGGCCGCCAGCTACGGCAAGACCTTCGAGCAGGGCGTGGCCGCCGAGCGCGAGGGCTTCCTGTCGCTGATGGCCAGCCCCGAGAGCAAGGCGCTGCGCCATGTCTTCATGGCCGAGCGTGCGGCCGCCAAGATCCCCAACCTGCCGGCCGACACCGCGCTGCGCGACATCAAGAAGGTGGGCGTGATCGGTGCCGGCACCATGGGCGGCGGCATCACGATGAACTTCCTCAACGCCGGCATCCCGGTGGTGCTGCTGGAGATGAAGCAGGAGGCGCTGGACAAGGGCCTGGGCATCATCCGCCGCAACTACGAGAACACCATGAAGAAGGGCAAGCTGAAGCCCGAGCAGGTGGAGGAGCGCATGGCCGCCGTCACCGGCACGCTGAGCTACGACGCCTTTGCCGATGTCGACCTGGTGATCGAGGCGGTGTTCGAGAACATGGACGTCAAGAAGACCGTGTTCGAGACGCTGGACCAGGTGTGCAAACCGGGCGCGATCCTGGCGTCGAACACCAGCTACCTCAACATCGACACCATCGCCGGCTTCACCAAGCGGCCACAGGACGTGCTGGGCCTGCACTTCTTCAGCCCGGCCCATGTGATGAAGCTGCTGGAACTGGTGCGCGGCACGCAGACCGCGCCCGAGGTGCTGGCCACCGGTATGGCACTGGGCAAACGGCTCAAAAAGTTGCCGGTACTCACCGGCAACGCCTTTGGTTTTATTGGCAACCGCATCTACAACGCCTACCGCAAACAGTGCGAATACATGCTGGAAGACGGCGCCTGGCCCGAGGACGTGGACAACGCCCTGCAAGCGTTTGGTTTTGCCATGGGTCCGTTTGCCGTGGCCGATCTCTCCGGTCTGGACATTGCCTGGCGCATGCGCAAAGCCCAGGCCGCCACGCGCGACCCACGCGAACGCTATGTCGCCATCCTAGACCACCTGTGTGAGCAAGGCCGCCTGGGCCGCAAGACCGGTGCCGGTTACTACACCTACGTGGACGGCAAACAGGCCAAAACCACCGACATGGTGGTGCGCGGCATCATTGAACAGGCCAGCGCCCGGCGCGGCAACATCCTCCCCCCGCTGACGGCGTCCGACATCCAGCGCCGTGCGCTGCTGGCCATGGTCAACGAAGCGGCGCTGCTGCTGCAAGCGGGCGTGGCGGCGCGGCCCAGCGACATCGACGTGGTGCTGGTGCAGGGCTACGGCTTTCCGCGCTGGGACGGCGGCCCAGTCCACCTTGGGGTTGCGCAGCATCAGGGCTTTGAGCGGGATGGCGCCCAGGTCGTCGGTGCGCACGCTGCTCAACGCGCCACCGTAACGGCCGGAGGGGGTACGAATGGCGTCGCAAATAAAGGCTTGGTTCATGGGTTTTTATGGG
>JAURXG010000290.1 GCA_030654555.1 Aquabacterium sp. | reverse complement strand
CCGGGCGCATCGTGCGCAACGTCAACACGCAGGCCAGGACGCCGGCCTGGATGGTCGACCGCCTGGCGCGCTGCGGCCAGCGGTCGGTCACCGCGCTGGTCGACATCTCGAACTACGTGATGTTCGAGTACGGCCGGCCATCGCACATCTTCGACCTCGACAAGATCCACCAGGGCCTGGTGGTGCGCTGGGCGCGCGAGGGCGAGACGCTCAAGCTGCTGAACGGCAGCACCGTGACGCTGGACGGCCAGGTGGGCGTGATCGCCGACGCGCAGGCGGTGGAGTCACTCGCCGGCATCATGGGCGGCGACGCCACCGCGGTGTCGGACGCCACCCGCAACGTCTACGTCGAGGCGGCGTTCTGGTGGCCCGAGGCCGTGGCCGGCCGCTCGCGCCGCTACAACTTCAGCACCGATGCCGGCCACCGCTTCGAACGTGGCGTCGATCCGGCACTGACGGTCGAGCACATCGAGCACATCACCCGGCTGATCATCGACATTTGCGGCACGCCACAGACGGCCTGCGGCCCGATCGACGACCAGGCCATCCACCTGCCGCAGCCCAAGCCCGTGGCGCTGCGGGTGGCGCGTGCGGCCAGGGTGATCGGCATGCCGATCAGCACGGCGCAATGCGCCGAGGTGTTCACCCGGCTGGAGCTGCCGTTCACCGAATCCGACGGCGTGCTGCAGGTGACGCCGCCCAGCTGGCGCTTCGACCTCGCCATCGAGGAAGACCTGATCGAGGAAGTGGCGCGGGTGATCGGCTACGACAAGCTGCCCAGCACGCCGCCGCTGGCGCCGGTCACGCCGCGGGTGCGCACCGAAGCCCGGCGCAGTGCCTTCGCGGTGCGCCGCGCGCTGGCCGCGCTGGACTACCAGGAAACCATCAACTTCAGCTTCGTCGAAGCGCGCTGGGAGCACGAGCTGCACGGCAACGCCGACCCGATCCAGGTGCTGAACCCGATCGCCGCGCCGCTGTCGGTGATGCGCAGCAGCCTGATCGGCAGCCTGGTGCAGGTGCTGCGCCACAACCTGGCGCGCAAGGCGCCGCGGGTGCGCGTGTTCGAGCTGGGGCGGGTGGCCTGGCGCGATGCCGGGGTGTCCAACGGCGACCTGAGCGTGGCCGGCATCAACCAGCCCGTGCGCGTGGCGGGCCTGGCGTATGGCGCGGTGGACCCCACGCAGTGGGGCGCCAAGGAGCGCGCCGTCGACTTCTTCGACCTGAAGGGCGATCTGGAGGCGCTGCTGGCGCCGCGCCAGGCGGTCTTCGTGCCGGCCGAGCACCCGGCGATGCATCCCGGGCGCAGCGCGCGGGTGTGGGTGGACGGCCAGCCCATCGGCCACGTCGGTGAACTGCATCCACGCTGGCGCCAGGGCTACGAACTGCCGCAGGCGCCGATGGTCTTCGAGCTGGACCTGGCGGCGGTGCTGGCGCAACCGGTGCCGGCGTTCCAGCCCATCGCGCGTCACCAGGCTGCCACGCGCGATCTGGCGCTGGTCGTGCCCGAATCGGCCACCCACGACGGCCTGATCGGCGCCTTGCGCAGCGATCCCGCCGGGCTGGTGCGCTCGGCCACGCTGTTCGACGTCTACAAGCCCGCCCAGCCCACCGCCGACATGGCCGCAGGCGAGCGCAGCCTGGCCGTGCGCATCGAGCTGCTGGACGCCGAAGCGACGCTGACCGAAGAGCGCATCGATACCGCCGTCGCCGCCGCCGTGGCCCGTGCGGCTGCGGCGCAGGGCGCGCGGCTGCGTGGTTGACCCTCATCTGATCGAAAGCACACCATGAGCATCGAGGACTCCGCCGCCGACCGCGTGATCCTGCCGTCGCTGGAGACGCCCACGCTGACCAAGGCCGAGCTGGCCGAACTGCTGTTCGAGCGGCTGGGCCTGAACAAGCGCGAATCGAAGGACATGGTCGAAGCCTTCTTCGAGCTGGTGCACGACAACCTGGTCAACGGCGACGACGTCAAGCTCTCGGGCTTCGGCAACTTCAACATCCGGCGCAAGGCGCCGCGGCCGGGCCGCAACCCGCGCACCGGCGAAGCCATTCCGATCAAGGCGCGCAACGTCGTCACCTTCCACGCCAGCCACAAGCTCAAGGCGATCGTGCAAGGCGATGCACCGCTCGGGGACGAGTTCGAGTAGAGTCTGACGTTCCTTCCCCACCTCATTGATTTTCATGGAGAAACTGCTGCCTGCCATACCGGCCAAGCGTTACTTCACGATCGGTGAGGTGAGCGACTTGTGCGGTGTGAAACCGTATGTGCTGCGCTACTGGGAGCAGGAGTTCACGCAGCTCAAGCCGATGAAGCGGCGCGGCAACCGCCGCTACTACCAGCACCACGAGGTGCTGCTGATCCGCCGCATCCGCGATCTGCTGTACGACCAGGGCTTCACCATCAGCGGTGCCCGCAACCAGTTGGGCGATCTGCTCAGTGGCGGCCGGCTGGCGCCGCCGCCCGAGGGCCACGAATCGGGACTCGACGACGACGGTTTCGCCGAAGAGACTGACGCCGACGATGCCGCTGCCGACGATGCCGCGGTGCAGTTGCCCGTCCCCGAGGTGCTGGAGTTGGCGCCGTCGCAGCTGCGCGCCGAGTTGTTGTCGATACGTGAGCTGCTGGCCGTCTGATCCAGCCTGATTTCAGGCTATACTGCGAGGCTCAGTCGGGGCGTAGCGCAGCCTGGTAGCGCACTTGCATGGGGTGCAAGGGGTCGCGAGTTCGAATCCCGCCGTCCCGACCACTGAATCAATGGGTTAGCTCTCACAAGGAGCTAGCCCATTTTGATTTGTGGCGCCCGAATTTGTCGCCAGGCACCCGATTCACCACCCCTTGCACGCCATGCAAGACCCGTGGCCGGGGCCCCGTCGGCGCCGCGCTTAGTGGCTCGACCAG
>JAURXG010000281.1 GCA_030654555.1 Aquabacterium sp. | reverse complement strand
CATCATCACCATGCCGTCTTTAACCCGCTGGCTGACTACCGCACGGGCGGTCAGTGCGCCGTTGGCGTTGAAGCATTCGACCCAGTCGTTGTCCTCGATACCGGCACGCTTGGCGTCGGTTTCCGACAGCCAAACAATCGGCCCGCCACGGCTCAGGGTGAGCATGATCAGGTTGTCGCTGTAGGTGCTGTGGATGCCCCACTTCTGGTGCGGCGTGATGAAGTTGAGCAGGATCTCCTTGTGGCCGTTGGGCTTGATGTTGTGGATGCCCGCGGTGGTCTTCAGGTCGACCGGCGGGCGGTAGCTGCTGAACCCTTCACCGAAGGAGATCATCCACGGGTGGTCGAGGTAGAACTGCTGGCGGCCCGTCAGCGTGCGCCAGGGGATGTACTCGTGCACGTTGGTGTAGCCGGCGTTGTAGCTGACGGTCTCGCTCTCGATGCCGCTCCAGGTGGGTGAGCTGATGATCTTGCGCGGCTGCGCCTGCACGTCGCGGTAGCGGATCTTCTCGTCCTCGCGGTACAGCGCCAGGTGGGTGTGGTCGCGCCCGGTCTGCTTGCCCAGCGCCTTCCAGGCCTTGACCGCGACATGGCCGTTGGTCTCGGGCGCCAGCTGCAGGATGACCTCGCAGGCGTCGATGTCGGTGACGATCTTGGGCATGCCCTTGGTCACGCCCTCGGCCAGCGTCAGGCCGTTGAGCTGGCCCAGCTGCTCGACCTCGACGCCGGTCTTCCAGCCGATGCCCTTGCCGCCGTTGCCCAGCTTGTCCATCAAGGGGCCCAGCGCGGTGAAGCGCTTGAACACGTTCGGGTAGTCGCGCTCGACCACGGCGATCTGCGGCGCGGTCTTGCCGGGGATCAGCTCGCACTCGCCCTTGCGCCACTCCTTCACGTCGAAGGGCTGGGCCAGTTCACCGGCGGTGTCGTGCATGATCGGCGTCAGCACCACTTCAGCGGCGTCGATGTCGGTTTCGATTTTCGGCATGCCTTTGGTGACGCCCTCCGCGGTATTGAGGCCGTTCAGTTCACCGAGCTGTTTCACCTCCTCCTGGGTATTCCACGCAATGCCCTTGCCGCCGTTGCCGACCTTGTTCATCAGCGGGCCGAGCGCGGTGAACCGCTTGAAGACGTTCGGGTAATCGCGTTCGACGACCTGCATGTTCGGCGCGGTCTTGCCGGGGATCAGCTCGCACTCGCCGCGCTTCCAGTCCTTG
>JAURXG010000278.1 GCA_030654555.1 Aquabacterium sp. | reverse complement strand
GGGCGCAGCGCTGGTGGCGTTGTGCTTCGGCCTGGCCGGCGCGCGCGGCCCGACCTGGGCGCTGGCGCTGGGGGCGGGCTTTGCCGCGCTGGCCGCGCTGGCCAGCAGCGCGCGGCTGCTGGTGCGTTGACAGCGGCGGGCTTCAGCGCACCCGCGTGGCCACCCAGATGCTGGGCAGGATCAGCGCCGCGCCCGCGGCGTGGTACCAGGCCGGCGGCTCGCCCAGCAGCCACCAGGCGTTGAAGGCGGCATACACCGGGCCCAGGTAGAGCACCAGCGCGGTCCTGCCCGCACCCAGCTCGCGCAGCATGAACGAATAGGCCTGGTAGGCCACGATGCCCGGCAGCACGGCCGCGGCCAGCACCAGGCCGGCGGCGCGCCAGCTGAACGGCGGCTGCTCGACCAGCGCCCACTCGATCGCGGTGAAGGGCAACAGCACCAGGATGCCGCCGGCGGTGATGGCCACCAGCCGTTCGGCCGTGCCCAGGCGCGAAGGCCAGTGCCGCAGCAGCACCGAGTAGGCCGTCCACGCCAGCCCGGCCGCCAGCACCCAGCCGTCGCCCACGGTGAAGCGCACCGCCAGCAGGTTGCGCGCGTCGCCCTTGGCGATGACCAGCAGCACGCCGGCCAGCGCCAGCGCCACGCCGGCGATCTGCGGCAGCGCCATGCGCTCGCCCAGCAGCACCGCGCCCACCACCGCCACGGCGATCGGCGTGGCCGCGTAGATCAGCGCGATGTTGGCCGACGAGGTGGTCTGCCCGCCGATGTAGACGAAGGCGCCGCAGATCCACATGCCCAGCGCGCCCAGCGCCAGCAGCTGGCGCCACTCGGTGCGCAGCCAGGGCGCGCCGTCACGCGACAAGCCGCGCCAGGCCAGCGGCAGCATCAGCGCGAAGGCCAGGCTCCAGCGGCCCAGCGCCAGCGTGTGCGGCGCGATCACGCCGGCCGCCGCGCGGGCGATCAGGTAGTTGGCCGACCAGGCCAGCGGCACGATCCACAACAGGGCCAGGGCGAAACGCTGGCGCCGCCGTGCGGCGGGGTCGGTGGCGGTAGGGGGCGCTGAGCTCACGTCGGGGGCCGGGGCGGAACGGGCGCCGATTGTGACCGCCAGCCCCGCGGTGGCGGCCTGCACCGCTGCCGTGATAACTTGCGCCAACGCGCCGGCGCCGCCGCAGGCCTCACCGCCCGCGGCGGCTCACCCAGCGCCCCGACAAGACCCGAAGGAGACCTCCGCATGTTTCACACCGCCATCGCCGGCAGCCTGCCCAAACCCGCCTGGCTGGCCGAGACCGGCAAGCTGTGGCCGAAGTGGCAGGCCGAGGGCGAAGCCCTGGCCCGCGCCAAGGCCGATGCCACGCTGCTGTGGATCAAGCTGCAGGAGGACGCCGGGCTGGACGTGATCGGCGACGGCGAGCAGTCGCGCCAGCACTTCGTGCATGGCTTCCTCGAGCAGGTCGAGGGCATCGACTTCTTGCACAAGGTGGAGATGGGCATCCGCAACGACCGCTACAAGGCGATGGTGCCGCAGGTGGTGGCGCCGCTGCGCCTGAAGGGGCGTGTGCACGCCACCGAGGCCCGTCTGCTGCGCGCGCACACGCAGCACCAGATCAAGTTCACGCTGCCCGGGCCGATGACCATCGTCGACACGGTGGCCGACCGCCACTATGGCGACCGCGTGGCGATGGCCTTCGCCTTTGCCGAGCTGCTCAACCAGGAGGCGCTGGCGCTGCAGGCCGACGGGGTGGACATCATCCAGTTCGACGAGCCGGCGTTCAACGTCTACATGGCCGACGCCGCCGACTGGGGCGTCAAGGCGCTGGAGCGGGCCGCCCAAGGGCTCAGCTGCAAGACGGCGGTGCACATCTGCTACGGCTACGGCATCAGCGCCAACATCGACTGGAAGAAGACGCTGGGCGACCAGTGGCGCCAGTACGAGCAGGTGTTCCCGGCACTGGCGGCCAGCCGCATCGACCAGGTCAGCCTGGAGTGCATCCACAGCCAGGTGCCGGCCGAGCTGATGGCGCTGCTGGCCGGCAAGGACGTGATGGTGGGCGTGATCGACGTGGCCAGCGACGAGGTGGAGACGCCCGAGGAGGTGGCCGACACCATCGGCCGGGCGCTGCAGTTCGTGCCGCGCCAGCGCCTGATCGCCTGCACCAACTGCGGCCTGGCGCCGATGCAGCGCGGCGTGGCCGAAGCCAAGCTGCGCGCGCTGGCCGAGGGTGCCGCGCTGGCGCGCCAGCGCTTCGGTGCCTGAGCCACGGGCCCCATGCGGATGAGCGGGCGATGAGCCGCGCGCAGGCCGATCCGGGATCGGGCGGCAACCGCCCCGAGCGCTGGGTGCTGGATGCCGGCGATGCCGCCGAGGCCCAGCTGACCATTCCCGCCGACCTGGCGCGCGAGCGGCGCTTCGAGATCGGCTGCGCGCTCACCGTGCGCTGCCCTGGCGATCTGCGGGGCGCCTGGCATCAGATGGCGGTGTTCGCCAACGGCGAGCAGCAATGGCAGCGGCGCATCGCCAGCAGCAACCCGGGCAGCTTCGACGGGCTGGACTACCACTTCTCGTGCAGCGTGCCGGTGGGCGAGGCGCTGCGGGTGCTGGTGCGCAGCGCGGTGAGCGGCGTGGCCCGCAGCCGCGTGGTGATCGAGGCCGACGAGCGCTGACGCCGCCCGGCGCCGGCCGGGCGCCAGGGTTGTCACGGGTGGGCGGGCGCCGGCGACACATCTCGTCACAGATGCCGCTCCGACCCCCCCGATTCATGGGGGCCGCATGCCCTGTCCAGGCGATGACGCCGCGTCGCGGGCGTTCGATGATCGGGTGTTCGGTGTGGTCTTTGGCCACCCGCTGCGCCATGGGCCAGCCAGGTCCGGGCGCCACGCTCAGATCGAGGGTTTGCCATGGCCAAGCGCAAGGGTTGGATCAGTCGTCTTCAGCAGGGCCTGCGCCAGCGCCGCCCCGCGGGAAAACCCGAAGTGGCCGCCGCGCCGGTGCGCGAGCGCCTGGTGTTCGAGAGCCTCGAGCCGCGCTTGCTGCTGTCGGACACGCCGATCCCGCTGCAGGCCGTGGCCCCCGCGGGCACGCTGGCGATCACCGCCAACGCCCACGAGCTGAAGCTGTCGACCGACACCACCGGCGACGCGGTCAACATCCGCGCCTGGGATGACAGCGTCGGCCTGTCGCTGGGCGGGCTAGCGCCGACGGCCGCCGTTGCGGACACGGCCGCCAGCGGCGCGGATGCACCCGCGCAGCTGTTCTACCTCGACCTCGACGGGGCGCAGCAGGTCAGTTACCGCGGCCCGGTGGCCATCGACGCCATCGAGGTCGGCGCGTTCGCGCTGCCCGCCGGCCTGCCCGACCCGCAGGGCCCGTTCGTCGACGCGCTGCTGGCCTCGCTGGACGCGCGGTTCTCCGCGGCGGGCATCGACTTCACCGCCGATCTGCCCGACGGTGGCGACTACTCCACCATCTTCGTCGGCGGCGACGGCGCCGCCTTCGCCGGCTACGGCAGCTACCTGGCGCTGTCCGAGCAGATCGATCACGGCAACCTCGACCGCAGCGACAACGCCTTCGTCTTCAGCGACCGGCTGCTGGCCGGATCACACTCGGTGGCCGATGCGCTGTCCACGCTGAGCGACACCATCGCCCACGAAGCCGGTCACCTGCTGGGCCTGGAGCACGAGCATGAAATGGCCGGCGCCACCGATCCGCTGGCCGCCTTGGCGTTCAAGCCCTACACCCACATCGAGGTGGCGGTGGACGTGCGGCGCGACCTGCTCGAAGACGGCAAGGTCACGCTGCAGGGCGTGGCCTACGACGTCGACCCGATCATCGTCGAGGCGGTGCGGCAATACCCGTCGTACTACTACGGCGGCGCGGTCGGCCCCGATGGCTTCCCCGACCTGGTGATGGGCCAGTCGGTGATCCACCCCGACTCCACCGGCCTGTGGCTCAGCCACCTGCTCGACAAGGCCTGGGCCGCGCAGGGCGAGGGCTCGCCGTACTCGCCGGCCGAGCAACTGCAGATCATGGCGTTCGCCTACGGCTTCGCCACCCATGCCGCCGGTGACCTGTGGGCGCACACGCTGGTCAACGAGTTCGCCGACGGCGTGTTCCCGTCGGTGGGCAACGTGGTGCTCGAAGACGGCGCGCGTGCCAATGCCATCCGCCACCTGATCGTCGAGGGCTACATCGGCGATGCCACGCCCGGCTACGACGGGCTGGCCGGCGACCGCACCCAGCTGCCCGATGGCGACGTCAGCAGCAACGAGACGATCCCGCGGGTGCTCGACGCGCCGCATGCCTTCGTCTTCGACGCGCTGATCCGCGACCTGCCCGACCTGCCAGGCCACCGCGAGCAGTACCTGTTCAGCATGGCGGGCAGCGTCACCCCAACGCGCACCGTGGTAGGCCTGATCGGCGACCTGGCCGACGGGGTGCCGACGCTCGACACCTTGAACGCGTTGCGCCAGCGCTTCGCGACCGAAAACGCCGCCGCCAAGCTCGATCCCAACCGCCCGGCCGTGCCGCTGCTGGTCAACGCCAATGCGCCGGTGCTGGGGGCGCTGCCCGAGATCCGCGTCATCACCCCCGGACAGGTCTGGGAGCTCAAGGCCGACTACGCCTCCTACATCCTGCGCCATCGCATCGCTGCCGATGGCAGCAGCTTCATCGACGTGCTGCAGCAACAGCAGTCGCGCGGCATCGTGCTCGACAAGTTCCTCGAGCTGCGGCAGACGCTGGTCGAGCTGCGTGCCGGCCTGGTGGCCTGGGACACGGCCGTGCCGGCGATCGACCAGCCCTTCGCGGCGCAGGTCGACCAGATCCTGGCCGCCGGGCAGCGCCTGCTGCACGGTGAGGAGGTCGACACCGACGCGCTGTTCGCCGACCTGAAGAGCCTGGGCACCACCCTGGTCGATGCCTTTAAGACCTTGTTCGGCCAGATCGCCGATGGCGACCTGCCGGCCGCCGACGCGCTGCTGAACCTGGCCGGCGTGCTGGGCTCGGCCGGCGGCGGCAATGCGGCGGGCTACCTCGACTACTGGATCGCCAACATCGACGACGGCCTGCAGCACTGGAGCGAACTGGGGCTGGCGGTGTCGCGCACGCTGTTCGATCCGCAGGGCGGGCGCGACCTGCAGAACCGGGAAGGCACGTCGGCCGGGCCCGACGCGGTGGCGCCCGACATGCTCGACAAGCGTGCCGAGGTCGAAGAGGGCGTGGGCCTGCTCGACCGGCTGATCAACCAGATCGAGGACCCCAACGCCGATGGCCACGGCGACGATTCGGTGTTCAACCGCGTGCTGCTGCCGATGCTGGGCATGCCCGACAAGATCGGCGAACTCAAGGCCGGGCTGGGCGATTTCATCGGCGAGCTCG
>JAURXG010000274.1 GCA_030654555.1 Aquabacterium sp. | reverse complement strand
CGATGCCGGTGGCCTCGCGCCACAGCGCACGGGTGGCCGCGGGCAGCGCCTCGCCGGCCGACACGCACTTGCGCAGCGTGCCGCCCTGCCCCACCGCCAGGTGCCGGTCGCGCGCGGCCTCGGCCATCGCCCGGTACGAGGTGGGCGCGGTGAACAGCACCGTGGCGCCGTGCCGGGCGATGCCCTCGATCAGGTCGGGCGGCGAGGCCTTGGCCAGCAGCACCGTGGCCGCGCCCACGCTCAGCGGGAACAACAGCAGCCCGCCCAGCCCGAAGGTGAAGGCCAGCGGCGGGCTGCCGATGAACAGGTCGTCAGCGTTGGCGCGCAGCACATGCGGCGGAAAGCAGGCACAGGCCGCCATCACGTCGCGGTGGAAGTGCATGGTGGCCTTGGGCTGGCCGGTGGTGCCCGAGGTGAAGGCCAGCAGGCACACATCGTCGGCGGCGGTGTCGACCGTGGCGAAGCTGTCGGGCTGGCGCGCGGCACGGGCCTCCAGGCCCTGCTCGCCCGGCAGGTTGAAGTGCCGCACCTCGCGCAACGCGGGTGACGTGGCACCCGCCTGCGCCAGCTCGTCGGCCAGCGCGGCATCGCACAGCGCGTGGCTCACCTGCGCCTTGTGAATGATCTGCGACAGCTCCTTGGCGCGCAGCATCGGCATCGTGCCCACCGCGATGCCGCCCGCCTTCATCACCGCGAACCAGCAGGCCGCCAGCACGGGTGAGTTGGCGGCGCGCAGCAGCACCCGGTTGCCGGGCACCAGCCCCATGTCGTTGACCAGCACGTTGGCGATGCGGTTGGCCTGCGCATTCAACTCGGCGTAGGTCCACACGGTGCCATCGGGGGCGATCACACAGCGCCGATCGGACCAGCCCTGTTCCAGACGCTGTTCCAGCAGCGCGGTGGCGCAGTTCAGGCGATCGGGGAATTGCAGTTCAGGCAGCTCGAACAGGAACTCGGGCAGGTCGGCCGGCGCCGGCAGCCGGTCGCGGGCGAAGCTGTCGACATGGGCAGAGGCGGCCATGGCAAACCCTCAATCCGGGATGACCGCGGTGGCCTCGATCTCCACCCGGGCGCGGTCCTCGATCAGCGCGGTCACCTGCACCGCGGTCATCGCGATGTCGAAGTGGCCGATGGCCTCGCGGAAGGCCTTGCCGACCTCGCGGCCGGCCGCCAGGTACTCGCGCTTGTCGACCACGTACCAGGTCATGCGCACCAGGTGCTCGGGCCGGCCACCGGCCTCGGCCAGCACCGCCACGATGTGCTGCAGCGCCTGGTGCGCCTGCGCGCCGAAGTCGTCGGTCTGGAACTGGCCGTTGGCGTCCCAGCCGATCATGCCGGCGATGAACACCTGGCGGCCGCGGACGGCCACGCCGTTGGCATAACCCTTGGGCCGGGGCCAGCCGGCGGGCAGCAGCACTTGGGGATCGGTGGCCATGGTCGGATGTCCTTTGCGGGGGTTGCGGTCAGTTGCCCTGGAACTGCGGCTTCTGCTTGGCGACGAAGGCCTCGTAGGCGCGCGAGAAATCCTGCGTCAGCATGCACAGCGCCTGGGCCTGGGCCTCGGCCTCGATCGCCTGCTCGATGGTCATCGCCCATTCCTGCTGCAGCATGGTCTTGGTGATGCCGTTGGCGAAGGTCGGGCCGGCCACCAGGTCGGCAGCCAGCCTGGCGGCCTCGGCAGCCAGCGCCTCGGGTGCGCACAGGCGGTTGAAGAAGCCCCAGCGCTCGCCCTCCTCGCCGCCCAGCGTGCGGCCGGTGTAGAGCAGCTCGCTGGCGCGGCCCTGGCCGATGATGCGCGGCAGCATCGCACAGGCGCCCATGTCGCAGCCGGCCAGGCCGACGCGGTTGAACAGGAAGGCGGTCTTGCTGCGTGCCGTGCCCAGGCGCAGGTCGGAGGCCATCGCGATGATGGCGCCGGCGCCGGCGCACACGCCGTCGATGGCCGCCACGATGGGCTGCGGGCAGCCGCGCATGTGCTTGACCAGATCACCCGTCATGCGGGTGAACATCAGCAGCTCGGGCGCCTTCAGCCGGATCAGCGGGCCGATGATCTCGTGCACGTCGCCGCCCGAGCAGAAGTTGCCGCCACCGCCGGTGACCACCAC
>JAURXG010000269.1 GCA_030654555.1 Aquabacterium sp. | reverse complement strand
CCGGGCTGGGCCGCGAGCGGGTGACCACGGTGCACCTCGGCGTGACGCTGTCGACCCGGCGCGACCTGGCCACCGAGCGCAACCACCTGCTGGCGCTGACCACGTCGGTCGACTGGCTGGACGACGGCGCCCATGCCTGGTCGCTGGACGAGCCCGAGCAGGCACTGGCGGTGGTCGAGGCGCTGGGCAAGCTGGGCGACACCATCGTCAGCGAATGGCCCAAGGGCAAGCCTTTGCGGGTGCGCGCGGTGGCGGCGCCGCAGGTGCAGATCCAGGTCAAGTCGCAAGGCGACTGGCTGGAGATCGACGGTGAACTGGCGCTGGACGGCGGCGAGGTGCTGCGCCTGCGCCAGCTGCTCGACCTGGTGCAGACCGGCAAGCAGCGCTACGTGGCGCTGGGCGATGGGGGCTTCCTGGCGCTGACCGACACACTGCGCCAGCAGCTGGCCGACCTGCGCGCCATCACCCAGGCGCACGGCAAGGCGCAGCGCGTGGCGACGATGGCCGCGATGGCCTGGACCGCCCAGCAGGCCGGCCAGGCCGAGGCGCCGCTGCTGGCCGGCGACAAGGCGTGGCAGCAGCGCTGCGAGGCCTGGGCACGTGCGCAGGACCACATCTTCACGCTGCCCGCCGGGCTGGCCGCTGATCTGCGCGATTACCAGGCCAGCGGCTGGACCTGGCTGATGCGGCTGGCCGCCGGCGGCTTTGGCGCGGTGCTGGCCGACGACATGGGCCTGGGCAAGACGCTGCAGACGCTGGCCCTGCTGCTGGCGCGCGCAAGCGGCGGCCCGGCGCTGGTGGTGGCGCCCACCTCGGTGTGCGGCAACTGGCTGGCCGAGGCAGCGCGCTTCGCGCCCGGCCTGCAGGTGGAGATGTACGGCGACACCGCCGCGCTGGGCGAGCCCGACCTCGAGCCCGACGACGACACCGTCGACAACGAGGCGCCGCAGGACAGCGCCCGCCGCGCCGCGCGCCGCAAGCAGGTGCTGGCCCTGGGCCCGGGCCAGGTGCTGGTGTGCAGCTACGGCCTGCTGCAGCTCGACGGCGACCTGCTCACGGCCCGCACCTGGCACACCGCGGTGCTGGACGAGGCGCAGGCCATCAAGAACGCCGGCACGCGCCGCGCCCGCGCGGCGCAGGCGCTGGCGGCCGACTTCAAGCTGGCGTTGACCGGCACGCCGGTGGAGAACCGGCTGGCCGAGCTGTGGGCCATCATGGCCTTCGCCAACCCGGGGCTGCTGGGCAGCGCCGAGCAGTTCAACCAGCGCTTTGCCACGCCGATCGAGCGCGAGGGCGACGCCCAGGCCAGCCGCCGCTTGCGCCGGCTGGTGGCGCCCTTCCTGCTGCGCCGCACCAAGGCCGAGGTGCTGGACGACCTGCCGGCACGGACCGAGATCGTGCACGAGGTGGTGCCCGGCACCAAGGAGCGCGCGCTGCTGGAAGCGCTGCGCCAGCAGGCCGAGGACAGCGTCAACCAGGCGCTGGCGGCGGGTGCCGCCGGTGGTGGATCCGGTGCCGGCGAAGGCCAGGCACAGATGCACATCCTGGCGGCGCTGACGCGGCTGCGCCGCGCCGCCTGCGATCCGCGCCTGGTGGCGCCCGAGCTGGGGCTGGTGGGTGCCAAGGTGCAGGAGTTCGAGCGCCTGGCGCAAGAGCTGGTAGCCGGCCGCCACAAGGCGCTGGTGTTCAGCCAGTTCACCGACTTCCTGGCGCTGCTGCGCGAGCGGCTGGACGCTGCGGGCCTGCGTTACCAGTATCTGGACGGCAGCACGCCGATGGCGCAGCGCACCCAGCGCGTCAACGCCTTCCAGGGCGGCGAGGGCGACTTCTTCCTGATCAGCCTGAAGGCGGGCGGGTTCGGCCTGAACCTGACGATGGCCGACTACGTGATCATCGCCGACCCCTGGTGGAACCCGGCCGCCGAAGACCAGGCCAGCGGCCGCGCCCACCGCATCGGCCAGCAGCGGCCGGTCACCGTCTACCGGCTGGTGACGCAGGGGTCGATCGAAGACCGCATCGTCAAGCTGCACCACCAGAAGCGCGCGCTGGCCGAAGGCGTGCTGGCCGGGCAGGACGGCAGCGGCGCGGGCGCGGTGATGGACGCCGCGCAGATGCTGGCGCTGCTGCGCGGCGAGGCCGTCGACGCCGAACCCGACGCCTTGGCCTGAACCCGCTCAGGCCAAGGCGGTGATCACCTCGGGCGGCGCCTGCACCAGCTCGATCAGCACGCCTTCGCCGCCCAGCGGAAACTGCTCGTTGCCCTTGGGGTGGATGAAGGTGATGTCGTAACCCGCCGCGCCCTTGCGGATGCCACCAGGGGCGAAGCGCACGCCGTTGGCCGTCATCCACTCGACCGCCTTGGGCAGATCGTCGACCCACAGGCCGACATGGTTCAGCGGCGTGGTGTGCACGGCCGGCTTCTTGTCGGGGTCGAGCGGCTGCATCAGGTCGACCTCCACCGCGGTGGGGCCGCT
>JAURXG010000265.1 GCA_030654555.1 Aquabacterium sp. | reverse complement strand
CGCGTTGGACGGCGAGCCCGACCCCTGGTTCGAGCACGACAAGGCCGCGCTGGACACCCGCCAGTTCGTGCCCATCAGGGTCATCGCGTGACGTCCGCCGCCTGCATCACCACCCCCCCACTCCCCATCGCCATGAACGCCAACCCCCCCTGGATCTCCATCTGCCACATCGACGACATCCCCGTGCTGGGCTCGCGCCGCGTCGAGCGCGCGCAAGGCGCGGCGGTGGCGATCTTCCGCACCGGCACCGACGCGGTGTTCGCCCTGCTCGACCGCTGTCCGCACAAGGGCGGCCCGCTGTCGCAAGGCATCGTCTTCGGTGAGCGCGTGGCCTGCCCGCTGCACAACTGGAGCATCGGCCTGTGCGACGGCACGGCAGCCGCGCCCGACGAAGGCTGCACGCCCCGCTTTGCCGTGCACCTGGTCGATGGGCAGGTGCACCTGGACCGCGACGAACTGGCGCAGCTGGGCACCGACCTGCCGCTGCCGGTGGCCGGCCCGGCGCGCCGCGGCCGGCCGGGCTGTGGCGCCTGAAGCACCATGACCGACCGTCCCTTGCCTCAGCCGCCCGCTGCGGTGCATCTCGTGGGCGCCGGCCCGGGTGACCCCGAGTTGCTGACCCTCAAGGCGGTGCGCGTGCTGCGCGCGGCCACCGTCATCCTGATCGACGACCTGGTGGGCGAGCAGGTGCTGGCCAGCGTGCTCGACCCCGCCGCCCCCGCGCCGCGCATCGTGCGGGTGGGCAAGCGCGGCGGCTGCGCGTCGACGCCGCAGTCCTTCATCTGCAAGCTGCTGGTGCGCGAAGCGCTGGCCGGCGAGCGCGTGGTGCGCCTGAAGGGCGGTGATCCGCTGATCTTCGGCCGCGCCGGCGAGGAGCAGGCCGCGCTGCGCGAGGCCGGCGTGGCGGTGGAGGTGGTCAACGGCATCACCTCGGGCCTGGCCGCCGTCAACGCGCTGGGCACCGGCTGGACCGACCGGCAGACCGGCGCACAAGGCGTGCTGCTGGTCACCGGCCACCCGCAACCCGGCAGCGCCGGGCCCGACTGGGAGGCGATCGCCAAGGTGGCCGCCAGCGGCATCACGCTGGTGGTCTACATGGGCGTCCAGCAGGCACCCGCCATCGTCGCCGCCCTGCGGCGCCAGCTGCCGGCCGATCTGCCGGCGGCCGCCGTCCAGCACGCCAGCACACCGCAGCAGCGAAGCGTCCTGGCCACGCTGGACACGCTGGTCGACACCCTGGCCCGCGAGGCCATCGGCAGCCCGGCGGTGCTGGTGATCGGGCGCGTGCTCGACATCGCCACCGCCGATGCCTTGGCCGCTGCCGCGCCCGCCCGGCACGCCTCGACCGCCTGACACCGCCCTCGTCCTCCGCCCTCGTCCTCCGCATCCCTCTGCCCTGACTGGAACCCCCATGTCCTACCTTGCCCCCTCGGAATTCGTCGCCAAGATGGTCGACGCCGGCGAATCGAAGTTGTTGATGTCCACCCGCGACACCTTGATCCGCTCGTACATGGCCGGCGCCATCCTGGCGCTGGCGGCGGCCTTCGCCGTGACCGTGACGGTCAACACCGGCAATGCGCTGGTCGGCGCCCTGCTCTTTCCGGTGGGCTTCTGCCTGCTGTACCTGCTGGGCTTCGACCTGCTGACCGGCGTGTTCACGCTGGCCCCGCTGGCCGTGCTGGACAAGCGCCCCGGCGCCACCTGGCGCGGCGTGCTGCGCAACTGGAGCCTGGTGTTCGTCGGCAACTTCGCCGGCGCGCTGACGGTGGCGGTGTTCATGGCCATCATCTTCACCAGCGGCTTCACCGAGGCGCCCAACGCGGTGGGCCAGAAGATCGGCCACATCGGCGAAGGCCGCACCGTGGGCTATGCCGCGCACGGCGCGGGCGGCATGCTCACGCTGTTCATCCGTGCGGTGATGTGCAACTGGATGGTCTCCACCGGCGTGGTGGCGGCGATGATGTCGACCAGCGTGTCGGGCAAGGTGATCGCGATGTGGATGCCGATCCTGGTGTTCTTCTACATGGGCTTCGAGCACAGCATCGTCAACATGTACCTGTTCCCCTCGGGCCTGATGCTGGGCGGCCAGTTCACCTTCATGGACTACATGCTGTGGAACGAGATCCCCACCGTGCTGGGCAACCTGGTGGGCGGCCTGACCTTCGTCGGCGCAACGCTGTACTCCACCCACTACAAGTCGGCGACCAAGCGCTTCGCCTGATGCCGCAGGGCCGGCAACGGGGCGGCACCCAGGCACGATGAGCACCGCACTGCGCATCGCCGTCGGCCAGCATTCCGAGGCGGGCCGCAAGCCGCTCAACCAGGACTTTCATGGGGTGGTGGTGCCCGGGCCCGACCTGCTGGCCAGCAAGGGCGTGGCCCTGGCGCTGGCCGACGGCATCAGCAGCAGCGCGGTCAGCCAGGTGGCCAGCGCGGCAGCGGTGCGTGGTTTTCTCGAGGACTACTACCTCACCTCCGAGGCCTGGCCGGTGCGCCGGGCCGCGCAGCGGGTGCTGCAAGCCACCAACTCGTGGCTGCATGCCCAGACCCAGCGCGGCGAAGGCCGCTTCGACAAGAACCGCGGGCATGTCTGCACCTTCAGCGCGCTGGTCTTCAAGGGCCGCGAGGTGCACCTGCTGCACGTGGGCGACACGCGCGTCTACCGCTTGCACGCGCAGGCGCTGGAACAGCTCACCGAGGACCACCGGGTGCGGGTGTCCGACAGCGAGAGCTACCTGGGCCGCGCCCTGGGCATGGGCCCGACGCTGGAGATCGACTACCAGCACTGGACCACCGAGCTGGGCGAGGTCTACCTGCTGGCCACCGACGGCGTGTACGAGCACCTGGATGCGGCCGCCGTGCACGCGGCGCTGGCGGCCCATGCCGACGACCTGGACGCCGCAGCGCGCGCGCTGGTGCAGCAGGCCCTGGATCATGGCAGCCAGGACAACCTGACGCTGCAGCTGGCCCGCGTCAGCGCCTTGCCCGGCGAGCAGGCCGAGCGCCTGCTTCAACAGCGGGGCGATCTCCTGCTGCCGCCGCCGTTGCAGCCGCGCATGGTCTTCGACGGCTACACCGTCGTGCGGGCGCTGCAGTCCAGTGCGCGCAGCCACATCCACCTCGCCATCGACGCCGCGACGGGCCAGCAGGTGGTGCTCAAGACCCCGTCGGTCGACCTGCGTGAGCAACCGGCCTACCTCGACCGCTTCCTGCTCGAGGAGTGGGTGGCGCGCCGCCTGGACAGCGCCCATGTGCTCAAGCCCTGCGCCAACGACCGGCCGCGCCGGCACCTGTACGTGGCGATGGAGTACATCGACGGCCAGACCCTGGCGCAGTGGATGGTCGATCACCCCCGGCCCGACCTCGACGCCGTGCGCAGCATCGTGCAGCAGATCGCCAAGGGGCTGCAGGCCTTTCATCGCAAGGAGATGCTGCACCAGGACCTGCGGCCCGAGAACATCATGATCGACCGCACCGGCACGGTGAAGATCATCGACTTCGGCGCCGTGCATGTGGCGGGCCTGGCCGAAGGCACCCGCGCGCCGCAGGCCGACGCCATCCTGGGCTCGCTGCAGTACACCGCGCCGGAGTACTTCGTCGGCGAAGGCGGGTCGCCCCGATCCGACCTGTTCTCGCTGGGCACGCTGACCTACCAGATGTTGACCGGGCAGCTGCCCTACGGGCTGCAGGTGGCACGGCTGCGCGGCCCCGGCGACCTGCACAAGCTGCACTACGCGTCGGTGCGCACCACGCGGCGCGACCTGCCGCTGTGGCTGGATTCGGTGTTGCGCCAGGCGCTGCATCCCCAGGCCGGGAAGCGCCACGAGGCCTTGTCGGCGTTCGTGCACGATCTGCAGCACCCGGCCGGCCACCACCTGCACGACCAGCGACCGCGCTTGATCGAGCGCGACCCCGTGCGGTTCTGGCGCGGCCTGGCGCTGGCGCTCGGCCTGGTGGTCGTGGTCCTGGTGGGCAGGCTGGCGGGCGCCCTCTGATGTCGCCGCTTTGAGTCGCATTCAAGCCACCAGTCTGGGCTGAAATTCACCCATGACTCACTGTTGACCCCCAACGGATAGCATCCGCCACTTTTCAGCCCCGTCGATGCCCTGCGACACGACGGGCGCCTGGCCGATGCAAGCACCCTCTTCCACCTTTCGCGGCAACAAGGCCACCCTGCCCAGCAAGCCCTGCGCGGCCTGCGGCCGGCCGATGAGCTGGCGCCGTCGCTGGGCCCGCACCTGGGACGAGGTGAAATTCTGCTCCGACGCCTGCCGGCGTGCCAAGGACGCGCGTGGCTGACCTGCGCCACCTGGTGCTGGTGCTGGGCGACCAGCTCGACCTCGACGCCGCCGCGTTCGACGACTTCGATGCCGCGCACGACGCGGTGTGGATGGCCGAGGTGGCCGAGGAAGCGACGCACGTCTGGTCGAGCCAGCCGCGCACGGTGATGTTCCTGGCCGCGATGCGCCACTTCGCGGCGGCCCTGCGTGCGGCCGGCCGGCCCCTGCAGTACACCCGGCTCGACGACCCCACCAACCACGGCAGCCTGCCCGCGCAATTGCGCGCCGACATCGCCCGCCTGCGCCCCACCGGCCTGGTGATGACCGCACCGGGCGACTGGCGCGTGCTGCAGGCGATCAGGGGCTTGGCGCAGGCGCACGGCCTGCCGCTCGACATCCGCGAAGACCGCCACTTCTACGGCAGCGTGCGCGAGTTCGCGGCGCACGCGCGGGGCCGCAAATCACTGCGCATGGAGTACTTCTACCGCGAGATGCGCAAGCGCCACGGCGTGCTGATGCAAGGCACTGCGGGTGACCAGCCCGAGGGCGGCCAGTGGAACTTCGACGCCGACAACCGCGAGGCCTTCGGCGCCGCCGGCCCCGGCGCCGTGCCGCCACGCGCGGTGTTCGCGCCCGATGCGATCACGCGCGAGGTGATCACGCTGGTGGAACAGCGCTTTGCCACCCACCCGGGGCGGCTGGTCGATTTCGCCTGGCCGGTGACCCGGGTGCAGGCGCTGGTGGCCCTGCAGCGCTTCATCGCCGAGCGCCTGCCGCTGTTCGGCCGCTACCAGGACGCGATGTGGCCCGGCGAGCCGTGGCTCTACCACGCGCACCTCGCGGCGGCGCTGAACCTGAAGCTGTTGCACCCGCGCGAAGTGGTGGACGCCGCCGTGGCCGCGTACCGTGCGGGCGCCGCGCCGCTGGCCGGCGTGGAAGGCTTCGTGCGCCAGATCCTCGGCTGGCGCGAATACGTGCGGGGCATCAACTGGACCCGCATGCCCGGCTACGCCGAACTGAATGCCCTGCAGGCGCATGAAGACCTGCCGGCCTGGTACTGGACCGGCGCCACCGACATGGCCTGCCTGCGCGATGCCATTGCGCAGACGCTGCAGCACGGTCATGCCCACCACATCCAGCGCCTGATGGTCACCGGCCTGTTCGCGCTGATGTATGGCGTGCAGCCGCAGCAGGTGCATGCCTGGTACCTGGCGGTCTACGTCGATGCCGTCGAGTGGGTGGAGCTGCCCAACACGCTGGGCATGAGCCAGTACGCCGACGGCGGCCTGATGGCCAGCAAGCCCTATGTGGCCACCGGCAAGTACATCCAGCGCATGAGCCCGCACTGCAAGGGCTGCCGCTACGACCCCGCGCTGCGCACCGGCGCGAAGGCCTGCCCGTTCACCACGCTGTACTGGGACTTCCTGATGCGCCACGACACCACGCTGGCCACCAACCCGCGCATGGCGCTGCAGGTGAAGAACGTGGCGCGGCTGGACGAGGCGCAGAAACAGGCCATCCGCGAGCGCGCGGCGGCCATCCGCCGTGGCGAGGTCGCGTGACCAGGGGCGACCTGCTGCAACAGCTGCCCACCGCCTGGGCCGACGCCCTGCCCCCCACGCGCAGCGCCGCGCTGGCGCGCGTGGCCCGCGTGCGGCCCGCCGCCTACGCACGCACGCGCAACCACCTCGACGGCGCGGTGACGGGTCTGTCGCCCTACCTGACGCACGGCGTGCTCACGCTGCCCGAGGTGTTGGCCGGCGTGCTGCAGCACGGCCCGCTGGCGGTGCAGCACAAGCTGGTGTTCGAGCTGGGCTGGCGTGCGTTCTTCCGCCATGCCTGGGCGCATCGCGGCGACGGCATCCTGCAATCGCTGCACGCCGGCCCGCGCCCCGACGACGCCTACGCCCCCGTGCTGCCGGCTGACATCCGCCAGGCGCGCACCGGCGTGCCGGCCATCGACGAAGCCGTGCGCACGCTCTATGCCACGGGCACGCTGCACAACCACGCCCGCCTTTGGCTGGCCAGCCACGTGGTGCACCTGCGCCACGTGCACTGGCGCGCGGGCGCCGACTGGCTGGCGGCGCACCTGCTCGACGGCGACCTGGCCAGCAACCACCTCGGCTGGCAGTGGGTGGCGGGCACCGGCAGCCACCAGCCGTACCTCTTCAACGCCGACAACGTGGCGCGCTACGCACCCGCGCACTGGCACAGCGCCGGCACGGTGATCGACCAGTCCTACGAGGCCTTGGAGCGCATCGCGCGCGGTGCGCACACCGACAAGGCGACGGCTGCCGGCGGCGGCGACGGGCCCGGCACGGCCGAGCCGCCGCTGCTCACCGCGCCACCCGCCGACCTGGGGCTGAACGCGCCCGATGCCGCGGCCGCCGGGCGGCTGCGTGGACGCGAGGTCTGGCTGGTGCACCCCTGGGCACTGCGGGCACCGCCATCCGATCTGCCCGATGGGGCGGTGATCATCGGCGTGTTCCCGCGTGAACACCACGCGGCCTGGCCCTGGCCCGAGGCCCGCTGGCGCTGGGTCGACGCCGCGATGGCCGCGGTGGCGCCCGAGCGCTGGTGCGTCGATGCCGACACCCTCGCCACCGCGCTGGCCGGCGCGGCGCGCGTGCGCAGCGTCGACGACCCGCACCTCACCCGGTGGCTGCAGCGCGTGGCGCAGCTCGACGCCGCGCCGACCCTGTTCCCGCCCGTGGCGCAGCGCTGCGACAGCTTCTCGCAGTGGTGGACGCGGGCCACGCGCGGCCTGAAGGCCGCCGAGGCGTTGCTGTGAACCCGCGCCGGGCGCGGCGGGACTGCAGGTGAACGGCGCCGTCGTCTGGTTCAAGCGCGACCTGCGCGTGGCCGACCATGCGCCGTTGGCCGAAGCGGCGCAGGGCGACGCCGCGCTGGCGCTGTTCATCATCGAACCCGCGTGGCTGGGCAGCACCGAGTGCCACCCCCGGCACGTGGCCTGGCTGCTGAAGTGCCTGGCGCCGCTGCGCGACGCCCTGGCGGCGCGCGGGCTGCCGCTGCTGGTGCGCACCGGCGAGGCGGTCGAGGTGCTGGCGGCGCTGCAGCGCGAATGCCACTTTGCACGGCTGCTCAGCCACGAAGAGACCGGCCCCGGCTGGAGCTACGAGCGCGACAAGGCGGTGGCGCGCTGGTGCCGCACCCACGGCGTGGCCTGGACCGAGTGGCCGCAGACCGGCGTGGTGCGCGGCCTGAAGGACCGGCGCGGCTGGGCGGCCCGCTGGCAGCAGCGCATGGACGCGCCGTGCGTGCCGGTGCCGGCAGGATTCAAGGCCGCTGCGGGCTTCGCACTGTCGTCGTTGCCCTCGGCCTTGCCCACGCTGCGTGAGCTGGGCCTGCCGCCCGCGCCCGACACACCGCCGGCCGGCGAGGTGGCGGCGCAGGCGCTGCTGGCCAGCTTCCTCGGCGGCCGGGCCCTCGGCTACCGGCAGCACCTGTCGAGCCCGCTCACGGCGTCGACCGGCTGCAGTCGGCTGTCCGAACACCTCGCCTTCGGCACCCTGTCGATGCGCACGCTGCACCAGGCCACCGAGGCCGCCATCAGCAGCAGCAGCAGCAACGCCAGCCGCGAACTCGCTCATGGCCTGCGCGGCTTTGCCGGTCGGCTGCGCTGGCACTGCCACTTCATGCAGAAGCTGGAGGACGAGCCGGCCATCGAGTGGCGCAACTTCGCGCGCACGGCCGATGGGCTGCGGCCGGGCGACGGCAGCGTGCTGCAGCCCGTCGATCGCGAGCGCTTGCAGGCCTGGTGCGAAGGCCGGACAGGCTTTCCGATGGTGGACGCCTGCATGCGCCAGCTGGTGGCCACGGGCTGGCTGAACTTCCGCATGCGGGCCATGTTGGTCAGCTTCGCGGCCTACCACCTGTGGCTGCACTGGCGCGCGCCGGGCCAGTTCCTGGCGCGGCAGTTCCTGGACTTCGAGCCCGGCATCCACTGGAGCCAGATGCAGATGCAGTCGGGCACCACCGGCATCAACACGCTGCGCATCT
>JAURXG010000252.1 GCA_030654555.1 Aquabacterium sp. | reverse complement strand
ATGTCGATGTTGCTGAGGATGACCCGGTCGCCATACCCGCAGGTCACTCCGCGCATGGAAACGAGGACCGGTGCGGCGGCAGGTTTAGGATCTGAGGGAGAAGTCATGGGGACGGGATGTCGCGGGGACGGTTGCCCCCCGCTGCGCTGCGCATGATAGGTGAGATGTCAACGACCCGACGTCCCTGTGGGTGGGTGACAACCCGTTGCAAGCGGGCGCCTGGTCGCCGAAATCAGCGCGGCAGGTCGCTGCGGCCCATCAGGTGCGCGTCGATCGCGCGCGCAGCCTGGCGGCCCTCGCGTATGGCCCACACCACCAGCGACTGGCCGCGACGCACGTCACCGGCGGCAAAGACCTTCGGCAAGTTGGTGGCGTAGCCGGTGACATCTTCGGTGCCGGCACGGGCATTGCCGCGGGCATCCTTGTCGATGCCGAATGCATCGAGCACGCTGGCTACCGGACTCACGAATCCCATGGCCAGCAGGACCAGATCGGCCGGCAGGATCTGCTCGCTGCCGGGCACCTCGACCATCATGCCGCCCTGCCATTCGACACGAACGGCCTTCAGCGCCTTGACCTTGCCCTTGTCCTTGCCCTCGCCGCCGATGAATTCCTTGGTCGCGATGGCGAACTCGCGATCGCAGCCTTCCTCGTGGCTCGACGAAGTGCGCAACTTGGTCGGCCAGTAAGGCCAGACCAGGGGCTTGTTCTCGTGCTCGGGCGGCATCGGCAGCAGTTCGAACTGCGTGACGCTGGCCGCGCCATGACGGTTGCTGGTACCCACGCAGTCGCTTCCGGTGTCCCCGCCGCCGATCACCACGACGTGCTTCCCATCGGCGCGCAGCTGGCCCTTCAGCTTGTCACCGGCCACGACCTTGTTCTGCTGGGGCAGGAACTCCATCGCGAAATGGACCCCCTCGAGCTCACGCCCGGGTACCGGCAGGTCGCGGCTCTGTTCGCTGCCGCCGGTGAGGATCACCGCGTCGAACTGCGCCTTCAACTCGTCGGCCGTGACCGTTGCCTTGGCGTCGTTGGTGACCTTGCTGTCGGCCGGCCAGGCGCCCACCAGCGTGCTGGTCTTGAAGGTCACGCCCTCGGCTTGCATCTGCACGATGCGGCGATCGATGTGCGACTTCTCCATCTTGAAGTCGGGGATGCCGTACCGCAGCAGGCCGCCGATGCGGCTGTTCTTCTCGAACACCGTCACGCTGTGGCCCACGCGCGCCAGTTGCTGCGCCGCGGCCAGGCCCGCCGGGCCCGAGCCGACCACGGCGACGGTCTTGCCCGTCTTGGTGGCGGGCACCTGCGGCGTCACCCAGCCCTCGGCCCAGGCACGGTCGATGATGGCGTGCTCGATGCTCTTGATGCCCACCGCGTCGTCGTTGACGTTGAGCGTGCAGGCGGCCTCGCAGGGCGCCGGGCAGATGCGGCCGGTGAACTCGGGAAAGTTGTTGGTGCTGTGCAGCACCGTGATCGCGTTCTGCCAGTCGCCCCGGTACTCCAGGTCGTTGAAGTCCGGAATGATGTTGTTGACCGGGCAGCCGCTGTTGCAAAACGGCGTGCCGCAGTCCATGCAGCGCGCCGCCTGCACCTTGGCCTGGTCGTTGTTCAGGCCGATGACGAATTCCTTGTAGTTCTTCACGCGCTGGGGCACGGGCTCGTAGCCCTCTTCCAGACGCTCGTATTCCATGAAGCCGGTGACTTTGCCCATGATGCTGGTCCTTGTTCCTTGCGTGTCTCAGATCACTTGGCAGGCACGACGGGCTGCTTGGCCTCGCCCTTGGCCTTGGCGATGGTCTCGTCCTTGGCCTTGCTGGCGTGGATCTCGCCGAGCGCGCGCTTGTACTCGTTGGGGAAGACCTTGACGAACTTGGCGCGTGCGCTCGCCCAGTCGTCGAGGATCTCGCGCGCACGCAGGCTGCCGGTCCAGCTGTGGTGCTGCTCGATCAGGCTCTTGAGCAGCACCTCGTCGGCCTCGCCCTTGTGCCAGATCGCGCGGTCGACCGCGGCGGCCTGCTCGTCGGCCGCCAGCACCTTGTCCAGCGAGACCATCGCCGGGTTGCAGCGCTTGTTGAACTGGCCGTCCTCGTCGTAGACGTAGGCGATGCCGCCCGACATGCCGGCGGCGAAGTTGCGTCCGGTCTTGCCCAGCACCACGGCGGTGCCGCCGGTCATGTACTCGCAGCCGTGGTCGCCGGTGCCTTCCACCACCGCGGTGGCGCCCGACAGCCGCACCGCGAAGCGCTCGCCGGCCACGCCGCGGAAGAAGGCCTCGCCGCTGGTGGCGCCGTACAGCGCGGTGTTGCCGATGATGATGTTCTTGGTGGCATCACCGCGGAAGTCGATGCTCGGGCGCACCACCACGCGGCCACCGCTCAAGCCCTTGCCGGTGTAGTCGTTGGCATCGCCGATCAGGTACTGGGTGATGCCCTTGGCCAGGAAGGCCGCGAAGCTCTGGCCGCCGGTGCCCTCCATCTGCATGAAGATGGTGTGGTCGGGCAGGCCTTCGGGGCGGTGGCGGATCAGCTCGCCCGACAGCATGGCGCCCACCGAGCGGTTGACGTTGCGCGTGTCCTGCATGAACTGCACCTTCTCGCCACGCAGGATGGCGGGCTGGCACTTCTCGATCAGCGTCACGTCCAGCGCGCGGTCCAGGCCATGGTCCTGGTTCTCGACGTGGTAGCGCGGCACATCGGCCGGTGCCTCGGGCTGATGGAAGACACGGCTGAAGTCCAGGCCGCGGGCCTTCCAGTGCGCGATGCCCTTCTTGGTGTCGAGCAGGTCGGCGCGGCCGATCAGGTCATCGAACTTGCGGATGCCCAGCTGCGCCATGATCTGGCGCGCCTCCTCGGCGACGAAGAAGAAGTAGTTGACGACATGCTCGGGCTTGCCGGCAAACTTCTTGCGCAGCACCGGGTCTTGCGTGGCCACGCCCACCGGGCAGGTGTTGAGGTGGCACTTGCGCATCATGATGCAGCCCTCGACCACCAGCGGCGCGGTGGCGAAGCCGAACTCGTCAGCGCCCAGCAGCGCGCCGATCACCACGTCGCGGCCGGTCTTCATCTGGCCGTCGGCCTGCACCCGCACGCGGCTGCGCAGGCGGTTGAGCACCAGGGTCTGCTGGGTCTCGGCCAGGCCCAGCTCCCAGGGCGTGCCGCAGTGCTTGATCGACGACCAGGGTGAGGCGCCGGTGCCGCCGTCATGCCCGGCGATCACCAGGTGGTCGGCCTTGCACTTGGTCACGCCCGCGGCGATGGTGCCCACGCCCACTTCCGACACCAGCTTGACGCTGACGCTGGCGCGCGGGTTGGCGTTTTTCAGGTCATGAATAAGCTGTGCCAAGTCTTCGATCGAATAGATGTCGTGGTGCGGCGGCGGGCTGATCAGGCCGACACCCGGCGTCGAGTGGCGGACGCGGGCGATGT
>JAURXG010000429.1 GCA_030654555.1 Aquabacterium sp. | reverse complement strand
GGCGCGATGCCCACCGCGTAGGTGATGTCGGTGATGCCCTCGGCGAAGCACTGCTCGGCTTCCTTCAGCGTGGACACCGTCACCCCACGTGCGCCGGCGGCGATCTGTGCGGCCACCACCGGCGCGCACTTGCTGGTCTTGATGTGCGGCCGCAGCGCCACGCCCAGCCCCTGCAGGCGCTGCTGCATGCGCGCGATGTTGTGCTTCAGGCGCGCCAGGTCGACCAGCGCGGCAGGGGTTTCCAGGGTAGCCAGGGGGGCGTCGGTCGACATGATGGGGGGCTGCGAGGCGTCGGATCGAAGCCGTGATTGTGACGATCGCGCCGCACAATGCGGCGGCCCGCCGCGCCGTCCCACCCGAACCTGCCCGCCCATGGCCGTTGCCCCCCGCGCCCGCCCCGAAGACTTCTTCACCCCCGCCCAGTGGACGGCGCTGAGCGCGCGCTCGCCCCGGCGCGGCCTGTGGCTGGTGGCGCATTGCTGGGGCGTGATCGCGCTGGCGATGGCCGCCGGCGCACGCTGGCCGCTGCTGATCCCGCTGTGCGTGATGGTCATCGGCACGCGCCAGCTGGGCCTGTTCATCCTGATGCACGACGCCGCGCATGGCCTGCTGCACCCGAACCGGCGCCTCAACGACGCGGTGGCGCACTGGCTGTGCTCGTCCACGCTGCGCGACTACCGGCCCTACCACCTGCAGCACCACCGCTACGTGCAGCAGGCCGAGGACCCCGACCTGGTGTTGTCGGCGCCGTTCCCGATCAGCCGGGCCTCGCTGTGGCGCAAGCTGGGCCGTGACCTGTCGGGGCGCACCTTCTTCAAGCAGCGGCTGTCGCCGCTGCTGGCGCGGCTGAAATCGGGTGCCGCCCAGCCGGCCCGCGTGGGCGCCTTGCAGCGCAACACCCAAGAGGTGGCGCGCGACCGGCGCTTCTGGATCGGCAATGCACTGGGCCTGGCGCTGTTCTCTGCGGCGGGTTTCTGGTGGGTGTGGCTGACGATGTGGCTGCTGCCGATGGTGTGCTGGCTGCCGCTGGTCACACGCATCCGCAACATCGCCGAGCATGCGCTGGTGGGCGTGAACCAGGCCGACCCGCTGCGCCAGGCGCGCACCACCCACGCCGGCTGGGTCGAGCGTGCGCTGCTGGCCCCGTACTGGGTCAACTTCCACAACGAGCACCATCTGTTCACCCAGCTGCCCTGCTGGCAGCTGCCGCGCGCCCATGCCCTGCTGCGCGCGGCCGGCACCACGCAGCGCATGGAGCTGCAGCCGGGTTACGTCACCGTGCTGCGCCTGGCCACGGCGGCTTGAGCCGCATCGGCAGGCCGGCGCTGACGACGGGTTGGCGACATCCCGCCCGCCGCTTTGCCGGCAAACTGCCGGCATGAGCCCTCTCTTCTCGCCCCTCACGCTGGGCCCGCTGACGCTGCCCAACCGCATCGTCATCGCGCCGATGTGCCAGTACAGCGCCCAGGACGGTTGCGCCACCGACTGGCACCTGATCCACCTCGGCCAGCTGTCGCTGTCGGGCGCGGGCCTGCTGATCCTCGAGGCCACCGCCGTCACGCCCGACGGCCGCATCACGCCCGGCTGCCTGGGCCTGTACGACGACGCCTGCGAGGCCGCGCTGGCGCGCGTGCTGCAGGCGCTGCGCGCCTACTCGCCGATGCCGCTGGCCATCCAGCTGAGCCACGCCGGGCGCAAGGCCAGCAGCCACGCGCCCTGGGACGGCGGCCAGCTGATCCCGGCCGACCAAGGCGGCTGGCCCACGCTGGCGCCGTCGGCGTTGCCGCATGCCGAGGGCGAAACACCGCCCGAAGCGCTGGACGAAGCCGGCCTGCAGCGCATGCTGGATGGCTTCGTGGATGCCGCGCAACGCGCCCACCGGCTGGGCCTGCAGGCCATCGAGCTGCATGCCGCGCATGGCTACCTGCTGCACCAGTTCCTGTCGCCGATCGCCAACCAGCGCGGTGATGACTTCGGCGGCTCGCTGGCCAACCGCATGCGCTTTCCGCTGGCGGTGTTCGATGCGGTGCGCGCGGCGGTGCCGGCCGGCATGGCGCTGGGCCTGCGCCTGTCGGCCACCGACTGGGTGGACGGCGGCTGGGATATCGCGCAGAGCGTGGTGCTGGCCCAGGCGCTGCGCGCGCGCGGGGCCGACTTCATCCATGTCAGCAGTGGTGGCGTGTCGGCGCGCCAGCAGATCCCCATCGGCCCGGGCTACCAGGTGGCGCTGGCCGAGCGCATCAGGCGCGAGAGCGGCCTGCCCACGCTGGCCGTGGGCCTGATCACCGAGGCGCGGCAGGCCGAGGCCATCGTCGCCAGCGGCCAGGCCGATGCGGTGGCCATCGCGCGCGGCATCCTCTACGACCCGCACTGGCCCTGGCATGCCGCGGCCGAGCTGGGCGCGCAGGTGCAGGCGCCACGGCAGTACTGGCGCAGCCAGCCGCGTGGCATGAGCAACCTGTTCGGCGACATCCACATCGGCATGCGCTGAGCAGCGCCCGGCCCCCATCCGACCTTATCGAGAACACGCATGACCCCTGTCATCGACACCCTGGCCCAGCCGGTCGACCTGCTGATCGTCGGCGCCGGCTTCGGCGGCTTGTACATGCTGCACCGGGCGCGCCAGAAGGGGCTGACGGCGTTGGTGGTCGAGGCCGCCGAGGGCGTGGGCGGCACCTGGTACCACAACCGCTATCCCGGCGCGCGGGTCGACATCCAGAGCCTGGAGTACTCGTTCGGCTTCGACGAGGCGCTGCAGCAGGACTGGCACTGGACCGAGCGCTACGCCGGCCAGCCCGAGCTGCTGCGCTACGCCAACCACGTGGCCGACCGCTTCGGCCTGCGCGACGGCATCCTGCTCAACACCCGGCTGACGGGGGCGCATTTCGACGAGGCCACGCAGGGCTGGCAAGCCCGGGCCACCGACGGCCGGCGCTGGCAGGCGCGCTTCCTGGTGATGGCCACCGGGCCGCTGTCCACGCCCAACCAGCCGGATTTTCCGGGCCTGTCGGACTACCGCGGCCGGGTGCTGCACACGGCGGCCTGGCCGCACGAGCCGGTCGACCTGGCCGGCCTGCGGGTGGGCGTGATCGGCACCGGCTCGTCGGGCGTGCAGACCATCACCACGCTGGCGCCCGAGGTGGCGCAGCTCACCGTCTTCCAGCGCACGGCCAGCTACGCGGTGCCGGCGCACAACGGCCCGCTCGATGCGGCGCTGGAAGCGCAGGTCAAGGCCGACTACCCGGGCTTTCGCGAGCGCAACCGCCGCATGATGGGCGGCTTCGGCTCGATGCTGCCGCCCAACATGGTGTCGGCGCTGTCGGTCTCGCCCGAGCAGCGCGAGGCCAAGTTCGAAGAGCGCTGGCAGATCGGCGGCTTCGGCTTGCTGGGCAGCTTCAACGACCTGATCGTCAACCCGGCCGCCAATGAGCTGGTGGCCGAGTTCGTGCGCCAGAAGATCCGCGCCATCGTGCACGATCCGGCCACCGCCGCGGCGCTGTGCCCCACCCACCCCATCGGCTGCAAGCGCCTGTGCGTGGACACCGGCTACTACGCCACGTTCAACCGCCCCAACGTGCGGCTGGTCGACCTGCAGGCCGCGCCCATCGAAGGCTTCACCGCCACCGGCCTGGTGACCGGCGGCGAGGCGCACACGCTGGACGCGCTGGTGCTGGCCACCGGCTTCGACGCGATGACCGGCACCCTGCTGCGGCTGGACCTGCGCGGGCGCGGCGGCTTGCGCCTGCAGGACAAGTGGCAGGCCGGCCCGCTGAACTACCTGGGCCTGATGGTGGCGGGCTTCCCCAACCTGTTCAACATCTCGGGGCCGGGCGCCACGGCGGCCTTCACCAACGTGATCGTGGCCATCGAGCACCAGGTGCAGTGGATCGCCGACACCGTCAGCGACCTCACTGCGCGCGGCCTGCGCACCCTCGAGGCCACGCCCGAGGCCGAGGCCGACTGGGTGGCGCATGTCAATGCGGTGGCCGCGCGCACCATCTACCTGAACTGCAACTCCTGGTACCTGGGCGCCAACATCCCGGGCAAGCCGCGCATGTTCATGCCGCTGTTCGGCTTTCCGGCCTACGTCGAGAAGTGCGCCGAGGTGGTCAAGCAAGGCTACGCGGGCTTCGTGCTGGCCTGAGAGCTTGAGAGTCCTTCGTTCATGCCCGCTCATCACGCCAAAACACCCCTGCTCGTCGCTGCAAATGCGCGCCATAGCCCAAGCTATGGCTGTGCTTTGCGCCTAGATCAGGTGCGTCTTGGCGCGCCGCTCGGCCACGCCCGAAAAACTCTCACGCTCTGATCCGACACAGGCCCGGCCCCCCCAGTCTGTCGACCTGGGACGCCCAGGCAGCGGTTTATGCTGGCAGCCCCGAAGGCAACCCGGAGCACGCCATGGCCAGCAGCGTTCGCACCACCGCCGTTCTGGCGCTCGAGTTGGGCGGCAAGCCCGCCGGAGCGCTGCGCAGTGCGCAGCCGGCACCGGTGCGGGTCGACCGTGCGGTGATCACCAAGGGGTCGGCGATGTCGGTGCGCGATGGCGGCACCGTGTCGCTGGGGGAGATGGGCGCCGAGGCCGTGCTCGGCGCACCGGGCCCACTGATGGATTGGCTGGCCCAGGTGATCGCCGGCGGCCAGACGCTCATGAGCGGCGCCGTGCTGATGCTCGACTTCGACCACAACATTCGCCGGCGCATCGACTTCATCGACGCCACGTTCACCGAGCTGCAGTTGCCGGTGCTCGATGCCACCGACGGCAAGCGCGGCTTCATCGTCGGCCTGAAGTGGTTGCCCGGCCAGATCAAGGAGGCCCAGGCCAGCGGCAAGTACAGCATGCCGCTGGCCGGCAAGCGCAAGCCGATGCAGGCCGGCAACTTCCGGCTGCAGGGCCTGCCCTTCGATGCCGGCGCTGTCCTGCGCATCGGCTTGCCCACGCTGACCGTGCGCCGCGCGACCGAAGATGGGCGCATGCGCAAACGCGGCCAATGGTCGGTCGACCTCGGCGAACTCAGGCTGGTCATGCGGGCCGGCACGGCCGACGCGGCCCGGGCCTGGGTACAGAAAGCCAGCGCCGATGGCCGCATCGACGCCACCGACCTGCTGTCGCTGACCGTCGAGATGCTCGATGCCAGCCTCAAGAAGGTGTTGGCCACGATCAAGCTCGATCGCTGCAGCCTGCTGGCCTTCGAGGAAGATCGGATCGAGTCGTCGGCCGAAGCCACGGCGGGCGTGACGATGCGCCTCGCGGTCGGAAAGCTGGAACTGGCGCTGACCACCTGAACCCTCGCTCTGCGGGTGGCTGCATGCGGGTCTCCGGCGCGCCGCCGCCACCGCAGCGCCTGTTCATCGCGCTGTGGCCCGGGCCGCGGGTGCGCCAGGCGCTGGCCGCCTGCCGCGACCTCAGCCGCTGGCCGGCGGGCGCATCGCTCACCGCGGTCGAGAACCTGCACCTCACGCTGCACTTCATCGGCCCGGTGCCCGCCGATCGCATCGACGAGGTGGCGGCCGCGCTGCAGGTGCCGATGCAGGCGTTCGAGCTGCGGTTGCAGGCCACCGAGCTCTGGCACGGCGGCATCGCAGTGCTGTTGCCGAGCGCTGTGCCCGATCGGCTGCAGCAACTGCAGGCCGACCTGGCCGAGGCCTTGCGGCTGCTGGCCCTGCCGGTGGAGGTGCGGGCCTTCCGCCCGCATGTGACGCTGGCGCGGCGGGCCGGGCGCCAGCCGCCGCTGGCGCCGGCCGTGCCGCTGCGCTGGCGGGTGGCCGGCTACGCGCTGGTGCAGTCGCTGGGCGGCGGCCGCTACCGGGTGCTGCGGCGCTATCGCGCAGGGCCGGCGGCGGCCTCGGGCGGCGCAAAGCGGTAGGGGCCGAACAGCGCAAAACATCCGCCGCCGATCACCAGCAGCACCGCCACCACCGACAAGCCCGCCGCGTACGAGCCGCTGGCCGCGCGCGACCAGCCCAGCAGCCCGATGGTGAGGCCGGCCGAGACCTGGAAGGCGCCGAAGACGATGCCGTAGACGATGCCGAACGCGCCGCGGCCGAAGTAGCGTGGAATCAGGTAGCCGAGCACGTCGAACTCGGCGCCGATCAGCACGCCGACGACGATGGCGCAGGGCAGGGCGCTGCCCATGGGCGCGCCGGCGGCCAGCAGCGCCAGCGCGACCGCCCCGCTGCCGCACAGCACCACCATGATCAGCGCGGCGCGCAGGCGGTCGAGCAGCCAGCCGGTGCACAGGCGGCCCACCAGCATCGCCACGCCGATCACCGACTGCATCGCGATCGCCGCGGGCGCCGACAGGCCCGAGTCGGTGAGGATGCGCATCTGGTGCACCACCACGCTGGAGCTGGCCGCGCCCAGCATCGCAAAGCCGGCCAGCGCCAGCCAGAACTCGCGCGTGCGCCGCACCGCTGCGAAGTCAAGGCTGGCGCCGGGGGCATCGCGCGGGCCTGCCGCGGGCCGGGTGGCCAGCGGCCGCTGCTTCAGGCCGAACCAGGCCAGCGGCCACGGCAGCAGCAACGCCAGCGCGCCCAGCACCGCATAGGCGGCTCGCCAACCCTGGGTGGCGATCAGCCACGCGGCAAGGGCCGGCAGCGCGGCCGCGCCCAGCGCCAGGCCGGCGTTGGCCAGCCCCAGGCTCAGGCCCAGGCGCCGGTCGAACCACTGGCTGGTCAGCTGGTTGTAGGTGACCGGCCAGACCCCGACCGCGGCCAGTCCGATCAGCACCAGGCTGGCGTAGAAGCCGCGGATGTCGGGCCCCAGCAGGGCCAGGCTGGCCAGGCCGGCGGCAAACAGCGGCATCGAGGCCAGCACCAGCTGGCGCGGGCCCAGCCGGTCGCTCAGCGCGCCGCCGATCACCGTGCCGACCACCGTCATCACCATCACCAGCGTGGCGCCGAACGACAGCGCGGCGATGCTCCAGCCGAAGGCGCGCTCGAGCGCCGGCACGAAGCTGCTGTAGGCGAACACCAACATCGCGCTCGGGCCCAGCGCCAGCCCGACCATGGCTGCGCCGGTGGTGGTCCAGCCGGGGTAGAGGCGGCCATCGGCGCCGCGCAGGCCCTCGCTGCAGGCCGGGGCGGCGTTGGTGTTCACGGTGCTTCCTCTCGGTGCGGCGTCGATGGACCCGACGACCAGGTGCCGGGCACGGCGTCGACTATAGGCAGGTCGCCGGGCGATCGCCGCGCAGCACGGCCGCCGGGTAGCATGGGCCCATCCCACGACGCCCACTCCACGACGCCCCAACGCAGGTGCCGCCATGACCGACCTCGTCCACCTCCTGATCGACCGCCCGTTGCCCGGGGTCAGCCGCCTCACGCTGAACCGGCCCGAGAAGCGCAACGCGCTGAACAACACCTTGCGCGGCGAGCTGTTCGCCATGCTGGAGCACAACGACCGCGACCCCGAGGTGCGCGTCACGGTGATCCGCGGCGCCGGGCCGGCGTTCTGCTCGGGCTACGACCTGTCGGCCGACAACCGGGTCGACCAGCCCTACCACTCGGCGGGCGGGCTGGGCCAATGGCCGCGGCACGTGGTCGACGGCTGGTTCCGCATCTGGGACCTGGCCAAGCCGGTGATCGCGCAGGTGCATGGCTACTGCCTGGCCGGCGGCTCGGAGCTGGCCACCGCCTGCGACCTGGTCTACGTGGCCGACGACGCGCAGATCGGCTACCCGCCGGTGCGGCTGATGAGCCCGCCCGACATGCAGTTCCACCCCTGGACCATGGGCATGCGCCAGGCCATGGAGGCCATGCTCACCGGCGATTCGCTGAGCGGGCGCGAAGCGGCCGAGCGTGGCTGGGCCAACCGTGCCTGGCCGGCCGAGCAGCTGGAGGCCGAGGTGCTGGCGCTGGCCGAGCGCGTGGCCCGGCTGCCCAGCGAGCTGGCAGCGATCAACAAGCGCAGCGTGCACCGGGCGATGGAGATCATGGGCCTGCGCGCGGCGATACGCGCCGGCACCGAGCTGCAGGCGCTGGCCTTCCAGACCGAGGCGAGCCAGGCCTACATGGGGCGCTTCCGGCGTGAGGGCGAGAGCGTCAGCGCGCTGCTGAGCGAGCGCGACGCGGGCTTCGGCGACTACCGCGAGCGCGAGCGTTGATCACGCCGGCCAAGCCCGCGGCCGCGGCGGGCCTTGCGGCCCGCGCGCATCCACCTTTGGGCAGAATGGCTCCTCGCGGGCCGCACCGGGCACGCTTGTCGAGAGCGGGACTGACCATGAAGCACCTCATTCCCACCGTCGCGCTGGCCTGGCTGGCCGGCATCGCAGCGCCCAGCCAGGCGCAGACCGCCCGGTTCGTGGTCGATCCCACGCACACCTTCGTGATGTACGAGATGGGCCACTACGGCACCAGCACCAACCGCGGCCGCTTCAGCACCAAGGACGGCAGCATCGCGCTCGACGTGGCGGCGCGCACCGGCAAGATCGACATCACGATGGACATGTCCTCGATCAACACCGGCGTCGACCAGCTCAACCGCCATGTGCAGAGCAAGGATTTCTTCAACGTCGCCGACTTTCCCACCGCGCGCTTCGTGGGCGACAAGCTGGAGTTCAACGGCGACAAGCTGACCGCGGTGCTGGGCACGCTCACGCTGATGGGCAAGACCCACCCGGTGACGCTGCGCGCGCTGCGCTACAACTGCTACGAGAGCCCGATGCTCAAGCGCCAGATCTGCGGCGGCGACTTCGAGACCACCGTCGCGCGCAGCCTGTGGGGCCTGACCTGGGGGCTGAACTTCGGCTTCGAGGACAACGTGCGGCTGGTGATCCAGGTCGAGGCGATCAACCTGCCGAACTGAGGCCGGGCGCGGCCCGGCGCTGGCGGCCTACAGCAGGCTCTCGGGCACCATCGGCGCCAGCAGGTTCAGCATCAGACGGTCCCAGAACGACGAGTCGGGTTCCTCGCCGAGCACCTGGGTGCCGTCGGCGTCCTTGCTGATCCACTCCAGCCGCCGGCCGTCGCTGGCCAGCCGCAGCGTGTAGGCGCCCTGGCTCTTGAGCGTGTCGATCAGCTTGAGCACCTGCTGCGCCATCTCGGGGCTGTCGATGAACAGCCCGATCTCGGTGTTGTGGATGCTTGAGCGCGGATCGAAGTTCATCGAGCCGATGAAAAGCTTGCTGCGGTCGTACACCGCCGTCTTCATGTGCAGCCGGCCGATGGTGGTGCCGAACACGCCCAGGCGCACGCTGCGCCGGGCGCGGTTGGAGCTCAGCTCGTAGAGCTCGACGCCCGCCTGCAGCATCTCGTCGCGGTAGCGGCGGTAGCCGGTGTGCACCAGCGGCTCGTCGGTGGCGGCCAGCGCGTTGGTGACCAGGCTGACCTTCACGCCGCGCTGGCGCGCCTCGTGCATCACCGCCAGGCCGGCCGGGCCGGGGATCAGGTAGGGCGAGGCGATGGCCACCTCGCTGCGGGCGCGGCGCAGGTTCTCCATCACGTTGTAGCGCACGCTGTCCACGTCCAGCAGCGGGATGCCGTTGTACGACGCGGTCTTGCCGATGGCCCGCTCGGGTGCATCGGCATAGGCGGTGGCGGGGGCCCACACCAGGTTGAGCCGGCCGGCGTTCAGGTCGTCGGCCATCGGGCCGTAGCCCAGCGGGTCGTTGGGCGGCGGCGGTGCCGGCGACGGCGTGCTGGCCTCCGAGGTCAGTGCGTCGAAGCGCTGCTGCAGTGCCGGCACCGACAGCGTGGTGGGTGCCACGGCCTGCACCGGCAGCACATGCGGGCTGTTCCAGAACCGGTCGAACAGGTGCTGCAGCCGCGGCACGATGGCGCCGGTGACGAAGGTGTCCAGGTCGATGAAGTTGGCGTCGGTGTTGCGCCCGAAGTACTCGTTGCCGATGTTGCGCCCGCCGGCCACGGCCATCGCACCGTCGGCGATGAACAGCTTGTTGTGCATGCGGCGGTTGACGCGGTCGAACTCGGCCAGCGAGTACAGGAAGCGCGTCAGCACCCGGCCGCGCCCGGCCGGGAACGGGTTGTAGAGCCGCAGCTCGACGTTCGGGTGCGCGGCAAAGCCGCGCAGCAGCTCGTCGTCGCCGGCGGTGTACATGTCGTCCATCAGCACGCGCACGCGCACGCCGCGGCGGGCTGCGTCGCGCAGCGTGCGCAGCAGGTAGCGGCCGGTCTCGTCGTTGTGGATCTGGTAGTACTGCACGTCCAGCGAGGCCTGCGCGCGCCGCGCCAGCTGGATGCGCGTGTCGAAGGCCGAGCGGCCTTCGGGCATCAACCGGAAGCCGCTGAGGTCGCTGTCGGGCGAGGCCGCCGCGGCCAGCCGGCCGAGCGCGGTGTCGGTGGTGGCGGGCAGGGCGGCGGTGGTGGCACCTTGCAGGCCGGGCGCCAGGCTGGCGCAGCCGGTGATCAGCGCCAGGGCCGCGATGACCAGGCCGCTGCCCAGGCACCGCGCGGCCCGGGCCAACGGGGCAGGGGGGCGGGCGGTGCAGGGTGTGGTCATGCGGCGACTGTAGCGGCGGCGCGCCGGCCGGCCATCCCGCGCATCAGGCCCGCCAGGCGCGCGCCTCAGGCGCCTGCAGGGCGGTAGAACGCCTCCACCTTGCCCTTGAGCTTGATCAGCAGCGGCTGGCCCTTGCGGTCGACCGCCTTGCCCGCCGGTACCTTGATCCAGCCCTCGCTGATGCAGTACTCCGACACGTCGAAACGCTCCTTGTCGTTGAAGCGGATGCCGATGTCCTGCTCGAACACCGCGGCGATGTGGTGCGGGCTGCGCGGGTCGGTGGACAGGCGGTCGGGCAGGGCGGGCGGCGGCGTGGTGTCGGGCATGGGCAAGGGCTTTCTGGATCGCGAGATGGCGCGGATTATGGGCGGCGTTGCGCGCGGTGCCGGTCAGGCGATCGCGGCCAGGGCCCCGGGCCTGCCGCACGCGGGTGCGCGTCCAGCCGTCCGCGGTCGACGGCCGCCAGAGGCTCAGGTCGACGGCGTTGAATCCGCGGCGGGCGCCAGAAGGCGCGCGGCCGCGTCGGCGTCGGCGTCGTCGAGCTCGGGGAGGCCGGCCTGCGCCGCCTGCTGGCGTGCCAGCGCGCGCCACAGGCCGAACAGCCCGCCCAGCACCAGCATGAACGGGCCCGCCCACAGCAGCACGGTGCTGGCCTTCCAGGGCGGGCGGTAGCGCACGAAGTCACCGTAGCGTGCCGTCATGTAGTCGATCACCTGCGGCGCTGTGCGGCCGGCCTTGAGCTGGTCGCGCACCTGATTCTTCAGGTCGATCGCCAGGCCCGCATGCGAGTCGGCCAGCGACTGGTTCTGGCACACCAGGCAGCGCAACTCGGCCGAGACGGCATTGACCCGCGCCTCCAGCGCCGGGTCGTCGGCCACGTTGGCGGCATCGGCGGCCAGCGCGCTGCCGACGGCCAGCGCCGCCGCCACGGTCAGCACCGGCAGCAGTGCGCGTCGGCGGGTCGTCGTGCATCGCATCTTGATCAGCCCTGCAACTGCTGGATCAGCGGCAGCAGGTCGCGCTGCCAGACCTCCAGCGTGAGCGGCCCGATGTGCTTGAAGCGCACGACGCCCGTACGGTCGATGACGAAGGACTCGGGCACGCCGTAGACGCCGTAGTCGATCGAAGCCCGGCCGTCGCGGTCCACCGCCGACACCCGGTACGGATCGCCCAGGCGCAGCAGCCATTCCTGCGCGTTGCGCGGGTCGTCCTTGTAGTTCAGGCCGACGATGGCCACCTGCTGCTGCCGCGCCAGCGCCACCAGCAGTGGATGCTCCTCGCGGCAGGGCGCACACCAGGAGGCCCAGACGTTGAGCACCCAGACCTGGCCTTTCAGCTCGGCGGCGGTGAGCGCGCGCGAGGGATCGTCCAGCCGCGGCAGCGTGAAGGGCGGCGCCGGCTGGCCGATGAAGGGCGAGGGCACCTCGCGCGGCTTGAGCGTGAGCCCGATGCCCAGCACCACCGCCAGCGCGGCAAAGGCCAGCAGCGGCACGAGGCGGTGCAGCAGGCCGCTCACGTCGGCTGCTCCTGCAGCGCGGGCGCGGCGGCGGGCAGGTCCGCTGGCGGCGTGGCAGCGCGCGGCACGGCCACCCGGTAGCGGTGGTCGCTCAGGGCCAACAGGCCGCCCAGCGCCATCACGAAGGCGCCGCCCCAGATCCAGTCGACGAAGGGCTTGACGTAGACCCGCACGGTCCAGGTGGTCTCGTCCAGCGGCTCGCCCAGCGAGACGTACAGGTCGCGGGTCAGCCCCACGTCGATGGCGGCCTCGGTCATCGGCATCTGCTGCACCTTGTAGAGCCGTTTCTCCGGGCCCATCGTGAACGGGGTGCCGCTGCCGTCGGCACGCTGCACCTCGATGGCGGCGCGCACCGCCACGTAGTTGGGGCCGGTGGTCTCGCGCACGCCCCGGAAGCTGAAGCGGTAGCCACCCGCCTCGACCTGCTCGCCCACCCGCATCTTCACGTCGCGCTCGGTCTCGTAGCCGCGCACCATCGTCACGCCGACGATGAACACGCCCAGGCCCAGGTGCGCCACCACCATGCCCCAGAAGCCGCGTGTCGAGCGCGCCAGTTGCGCCACGCCAGCGCCGCGCGTGCGCGCCAGCAGCAGCGCGGCGGTGCTGGTGAACACCCAGGCGGCCATGAACAAGCCGAACGCCACGCCCACGCTGAAGCGGCCCGCCGCCAGCGGCAGCACGAGCGCGGCGATCACGCTGGCCAGCGCCGGCCACTTCAGCCGCGCCGCCAGGTCGGCCACCGAGGCCGACTTCCAGCGCGCCAGCGGGCCCACGCCCATCAGCAGCACCACCGGCGCCATCAGCGGCACGAACACCGCCTCGAAGTACGGCGCGCCCACCGACAGCTTGCCCAGCCCCAGCGCGTCGATCGCCAGCGGGTACAGCGTGCCCAGCATCACCGCACCGGTGGCCGCGGCCAGCAGCACGTTGTTGCCCAGCAGCAGCGTCTCGCGCGACATCCGGTCGAAGCGACCGGCAAAGCCCACCTGGCCGGCGCGCCAGCCGAACAGCGCCAGCGAGCCGCCGATCACCACGCCCAGGAACGACAGGATGAAGATGCCGCGCGCCGGATCGGTGGCAAAGGCATGCACCGAGGTCAGCACGCCCGAGCGGACCAGGAAGGTGCCCAGCAGGCTCAGGCTGAACGCCGTGATCGCCAGCAGCAGCGTCCAGGCCTTGAAGGCGCCGCGCTTCTCGGCCACGGCCAGCGAGTGCAGCAGCGCAGTGCCGGCCAGCCAGGGCATGAACGACGCGTTCTCCACCGGGTCCCAGAACCACCAGCCGCCCCAGCCCAGCTCGTAGTAGGCCCACCAGCTGCCCAGCGCGATGCCCAGCGTGAGGAACATCCAGGCCGCGGTCGTCCAGGGCCGCGACCAGCGCGCCCAGGTGGCGTCGAAGCGCCCGGCCAGCAGGGCGGCCACCGCAAACGCAAAGGCCACCGCGAAGCCCACGTAGCCCATGTAGAGCATGGGCGGGTGGATCACCATGCCCGGGTCCTGCAGCAGTGGGTTGAGGTCGCGGCCGTCGAGCGCCGGCGGGTTCAAACGCGTGAAGGGGTTGGAGGTCAGCAGCACGAACAGCAGGAAGCCCACGCTGACGAAGCCCATCACGCCCAGCACGCGCGCCACCATCGGCAACGGCAAGCGGCGCGACAGCAGGCTGACCGCCAGCGTCCAGCCCGAGAGCATGAACACCCACAGCAGCATCGAGCCCTCGTGGCTGCCCCAGGTGGCCGCCAGCTTGTAGGCCATCGGCAAGGCGGTGTTGGCGTTGGCGGCCACGTTGACCAGCGAGAAGTCGTCGCGGGCGAACGAGGCCATCAGGCTGAAGAACGCGATCGCCACGAAGACGAACTGCGCCTGCGCGGCGGGCCGCGCCAGCGCCATCCAGGCCAACTGGCCACGCGCGGCGCCGACGATGGGCAGGGTGGCCAGCGCGAGGCCGACGAAGAGCGCGACGATGAGCGCGAAGTGGCCGAGTTCGGGCAGCATCGAAGTCCTTGGAGGCAGGGCGGTTGCGTCCGGATCAGCAAGCGCCATGCCTGCGGCGCCAGGGCGGGCCGGTGCCGCGGTGGCATGGGCCGTGCAACCCGCAAGGCATGCTCACCCGACGCGATGGCCTGCTGGCGCTGCTGGGCGCGGGCCTGGCCGGCTGCGGGGCGCCACCCGCGCGCCGCGCCGCC
>JAURXG010000243.1 GCA_030654555.1 Aquabacterium sp. | reverse complement strand
TGATGCTCGGCCGCCATGCGCGCTACATGCCGGTGATGACGCAGCGCACGCTGATGGGCGTGATCTCGTTCTACGACGTGGCCAAGGCGGTGGTCGACGGCCAGGACTTCGAGAACCGCATGCTCAAGGCCTACATCCGCGACTGGCCGGTCGAGGAGGCCGGCGCCGACGAGCCGAAGCTGTAGCCCGGCGCTGCGACAATCCCGGGGCCCGGCGCAGCCCAGCGCCGGGCCCCGTTTCCTTTGTGATGAGCTCCCCCCATGCCCGGCAGCACCTTCGGCGAACTGTTCCGCGTCACCAATTTCGGCGAAAGCCACGGCCCGGCCATCGGCTGCGTGATCGACGGCTGCCCGCCCGGGCTGGCGCTGGGGGTCGACGACATCCAGCCCGAGCTGGACCGCCGCCGCCCCGGCACCAGCCGGCATGTCACACAGCGCAACGAGGCCGACGCGGTCGAAATCCTGTCGGGCGTCTACGAGGGCCTGACCACCGGCACGCCGATCTGCCTGCTGATCCGCAACACCGACCAGCGCAGCAAGGACTACGGCAACATCCTCGACACCTTCCGCCCCGGCCACGCCGACTACACCTACTGGCGCAAGTACGGCCTGCGTGATCCGCGTGGCGGCGGGCGCTCGTCGGCGCGGTTGACCGCGCCGACGGTGGCCGCCGGTGCGGTGGCGCGCAAGTGGCTGCGGCAGCAGCACGGCACCACGTTCTCGGGCTGGATGAGCCAGCTCGGCGACATCGAGATCCCGTTCGAGGACGCGGCGCAGATCCCGCTGAACCCGTTCTACGCCCCCAACGCCGGCATCGTGCCGCAGCTGGAGGCCTACATGGACGAGTTGCGCCGCGCCGGTGACAGCTGCGGCGCGCGCATCGAGGTGCGCGCCCATGGCGTGCCGGTGGGCCTGGGCGAGCCTCTGTACGACCGGCTCGACGCCGACATCGCCTTCGCGATGATGGGCCTGAACGCCGTCAAGGGCGTGGAGATCGGCGACGGCTTCGGCGTGGTGGCGCAGCGTGGCAGCCAGCATGGCGACGAGCTGACGCCGGCCGGCTTCGCCAGCAACCACGGCGGCGGTGTGCTGGGCGGCATCAGCACCGGCCAGGACCTGGTGGTGCGCATCGCCATCAAGCCGACCAGCTCGATCCGCAGCCCCAAGGCCAGCATCGACCGCGCCGGCGCGCCCACCGTGGTGGAGACCTTCGGCCGCCACGACCCCTGCGTGGGCATCCGCGCCACGCCCATCGCCGAGTCGCTGCTGGCGCTGGTGCTGATGGACCATGTGCTGCGCCACCGCGCGCAGTGCGGCGACGTGCGGCTGGCCACGCCGGCCTTGCCCGCGCAGGCCCCGACACCCGCCACCGACGCGCCATGAGCGTTTCGCCCGGCCCGCCGGCCGAGCGGCCGTTGCTGGCCTTCGGGGTGTTGTGGTGCGCCTACTTCGCCACCATCGGCCTGTTCAACCCGTATGCGCCGCTGTGGTTCAAGTCGCTGGGCATGTCGACCATCGCCATCGGCGCGATCGCCTCGCTGCAGGCCTGGACCCGGCTGCTCGCGCCCTATGCCTGGAGCTGGGTGGCCGACCACAGCGGCCGCCGCGTCGCGCTGATCCGCTGGGCGGCGGCCGGCGCGCTGCTGGCGTCGATCGGCCTGTTCGTCGCGCGCTGGCTGGTGGGTGAGGGCCCAGACACCGGCCCGGCGGCCGACGATGCGCTGCTGACCCCGGCGCTGCTGGTCTCGCTGCTGATCCCGGTGCTGGTGGGGCTGCTGTTCGTGGCCAACGGCGGCATCGTGCCGCTGGCCGAATCGGCGCTGGCCCAGCTGCTGACCACCGACCAGGGCCTGGACACCACCCGCTACGGCCGGGTGCGCATGTGGGGCTCGGTCGGCTTCATCGTCGCGGTGGTGGCGGCCGGCGCGCTGCTGCAGCCGCTGGGCATCGCCGTCTTTCCGCTGCTGGTGGTGCTGATGAACGCCACGCTGCTGGCGGCGGCCTGGCGATTGCCCACCGGCCATGAAGAGCGCCACAGCGGCGAGCCCGCGCCGCCGGTGCTGCCGCTGCTGCGCCAGGGCGCGGTGCGCTGGTTCTTCGCCTCGGTGTTCTTCACCGTGCTGTCGCACACCAGCCTGTACGCCTTCTTCTCCCTCTACCTCGATGCGCTGGGCTACGGCAAGCAGGCGGTGGGCGCGCTGTGGGCGGTGTCGGTGGCGGTCGAGGTGCTGTTCTTCATGACGCAGGGCCGCTACTTCGGCCGCATCACGCCGCACGGCTGGCTGCTGCTGGCCGCCGGCGTGGCGGCGCTGCGCTTTGCCGCGATGGCCGCGGCCGGGCAGCTGCTGTGGCTGCTGGTGCTGGCCCAGCTGACCCATGCGATCACCTTTGCCGGCCACCATGCCGCCTGCATCGCGCTGGTGGGGCGCTACTTTCCGGGGCGACTGCGCGGGCGCGGCCAGGCCTTGTACTCGGCCCTGGGGTATGGCCTGTCCGGGCTGGCCGGGGGAGTGGGCGGCGGCTGGCTGATCGACCGCGTCGGCTTCACCGGCCTGTACGTGGCGGCCGCGGCCGCGGCCCTGGCCGGGCTGGGTTGCGCCTGGGCCGCCTCGGCGGCAGACCGGCGCCTGGCCGCGGTTCATCCCTGAAAAGCCGGCGGCCATCCGGCGCGCCTGCAGTTCGTCGCCGCCGGCCGGCACTTCATCGCAACGGCGCTTGGCCTTGATGCAGGTCACTCCTACACTCGCGTCCGCTCCACGAGGGCAGACACGAAGACGAAGGACGCGACATGCGCAAACGGTGGTGGATGGGGGTGGCGGTGGTGCTGGTGGTGACCGGTGCCGGCGGCGGATTCTGGATGCACAAGCGCGGGCCCCAGGCCGCGGGCAGTGCGCAGGCCGCCAGCAAGCCGGGTGACGCCGCGTCGGCCGTGCCGCTGGAGTTCCGCGCCAACGAGGTGGTGTTGCCCACCCGCGCCAGCCTGCCGCAGACCATCGAGTTCTCGGGTCCGCTGGTGGCGCCCAACACCGCGGTGCTGCGGGCCAAGACCTCGGGCACGCTGCTGGCGCTGAACGTCGGTGAAGGCGCGCGGGTGACGGCCGGCCAGCTGGTCGGCCGCATCGACATGGCCGAGCTGGGCAGCCGCATCGCCGAGCGCAACGCGATGCTCGAATCGGCGCGCGCCACGCTGGCCCAGGCCGAACGCACGCATGCCAGCAACGAGCGGCTGGCGGCGCAGAACTTCATCTCGGCGAGCGCGCTGGACAACTCTCGCGCCCAGGTCGACACCGCCCGCGCCGCGCTGGCCGCTGCGCAGGCCACGCTGGACACCACCCGCGTCGGCCAGCGTGATGCCACCCTGGTGGCGCCGATCGCCGGCATCGTGGCCAAGCGCCATGTGCTGCCCGGCGAGAAGGTCAGCGCCGAGCAGCAGGTGCTGACCCTGGTCGACCTGGCCCGGCTGGAGCTGGCCGGCAGCGTGGGCACGCACGAGGTGGCGCGGCTGGTGCCCGGCATGCCGGTGCAGGTGAAGGTCGAGGGCGTGGATGCGGCCATCACCGGCCAGCTGGCGCGCATCGCCCCCGCCGCCGAGGCCGGCACGCGCTCGATCGGCGTCACCGTGGTGCTGGCCAATGCGGACGAGCGCCTGCGCGCCGGCCAGTACGCCATCGGCCAGGTGCAGTTGCCCGACGAGCGCCAGCGCCTGCTGCTGCCGCTGGCGGCGGTGGGCAGCACCGCGGGCCAGTCGCATGTGTGGGTGATCGAGCAGGGCAAGCTGGCGCGCCGCGCCGTCACGCTGGGCCGGCGCGACGATGCCGGCGGCCGCATCGAGGTGATCGACGGCCTGACCGCCGGCGCCCAGGTGCTGGCCGCGCGCTTCGACAACCTGCGCGAAGGCGCGCCGGCGCTGGTGCTGGCGGGCAAGGTGGCGGCCGTGGCCTCGGCCGCCGCCAGCCGCGACGGCGCCGCCAACCTCCGCTGACGCGTCGGCGAACCAAGGACAACACACCATGTGGATCACGCGAGTCTCGATCACCAACCCGGTGTTCGCAGCGATGGTGATGGTCGCGCTGTGCGTGCTGGGACTGTTCTCGTACGCCAAGCTGGGCGTCGAGCAGATGCCCGACATCAGCTTCCCCGGCGCCTGGATGCAGGTCAGCTACCCCGGCGCATCGCCCGAGGCGGTGGAGCGCGAGGTGATGAAGCCGCTGGAGGAAGCGGTCAACAGCATCGCCGGCGTCAAGCGCATCACCTCGCGCAGCAGCGAGGGCCGCGGCGACATGAGCATGGAGTTCTCGCTCGACGCCGACATGGGCCGCGCGATGCAGGAGATCCGCGACCGGGTGTCGGCCGTGCAGGCCAGCTTCCCGCGCGAGGTGCGTGCGCCCACCATCGCGCGCTGGAACAACGACAACGCCGAGCCGGTGGTCAACCTGGCGCTGCTGTCGCCCACGCGCAGCCCGCGCGAGCTGTCGCTGCTGGGCGACCAGGTGGTGGGCAAGCGGCTGCAGCGGGTCGAAGGCGTGGCGCGCGTCGAGATCAGCGGCCTGACGGTGCGCGAGGTGCGCATCGACCTCGACCCGGTGCGCCTGCGCGCCTACGGCGTGACGCCGGCCGAGATCGCCACCGCGCTGCGCGAGGCCAATGCCGACCAGCCGGTGGGCCTGGTGTCCGACCCGGTGCAGGACACGCTGCTGCGCGTGGAAGGCCGCGTGCGCGACCCCAAGCAGTTCGAGGGCGTGGTGGTGGCACGGCGCAACGGCCTGGCGC
>JAURXG010000241.1 GCA_030654555.1 Aquabacterium sp. | reverse complement strand
TAGTACTCCTTCAGCAGCCCCGGGCTTTTGATCAGGATCTCGCCAGTGTCGGCCAGTTTGATCTCGACCCCGGCCACCGGCACGCCCACGGTGTCGGCGCGGGCCTCGTGGTCGGGCTGCAGGCAGACGAAGACCGCGGTCTCGGTGCTGCCGTAGAGCTGCTTGAGGTTGACGCCGATCGAGCGGTAGAAGGTGAACAGGTCGGGGCCGATGGCCTCGCCGGCGGTGTAGGCCACGCGAACCCGGCTGAAGCCCAGGCTGTTGCGCAACGGGCCGTAGATCGCCCAGTCGCCCAGCCGCCACTTGATGCGGTCGAGCAGCGACACCGGCTGCCCGTCCAGCCGCGCCGGGCCCACGCGCTTGGCCACGTCCATGCAGGCATGGAACAGCCGGCGCTTGAGCGGCGAGGCGTCCTCCATGCGGATCATCACGCTGGTCAGCAGGCCTTCGAAGATGCGCGGCGGCGCGAAGTAGTAGGTCGGCCCCACCTCCTTCAGGTCGATCGTCACGGTGGCCGCCGACTCGGGGCAGTTGACGATGTAGCCGCAGGCCAGCCACTGCGCGTAGCTGAAGATGTTCTGGCCGATCCAGGCCGGCGGCATGTAGGCCAGCACCTCTTCGGCCGAGGTCAGCTTGTCGAAGTTCTTGCCCGCATCGGCGCGGTCGAGCAGGCTGAAGTGGGTGTGCACCACGCCCTTGGGGTTGCCGGTGGTGCCGCTGGTGAAGAACATCGCGGCCACGTCCTGCGGCTGGGCGCGCGCCACTTCGGCATCGAAGAACCCGGCGTCGCGCTGCGCGCGGGCGGCGCCCGTCTCGATCAATGCATCGACCGAGGCCAGCCCCGGCTCGTCGTACTTGCGCAGGCCGCGCGGGTCGTCGTACCAGAGGCAGGCCAGTTGCGGGCACAGGGCGCGGATCTCCAGCAGCTTGTCGACCTGCTCCTGGTTCTCGACCACGGCATACGCCACCTCGGCGTTGTTGATCGGGAACACGAACTCGGTGCTGGCCGCGTCCTGGTACAGCGGGATCGGCACGGCGCCCAGCGCTTGCACCGCCAGCATGCTGGCGTACAGGCGCGGCCGGTTGTCGCCGACGACGATGACATGGTCGTCGCGCTTCAGGCCGGCCTCGGCCAGGCCGCAGGCCAGCTGGCGCACCAGCACCGCCAGCTGCGCCCAGGTGGTGGTCTGCCAGATGCCATAGCTCTTCTCGCGCAGGGCCGCGGCATCGGGCCGGGCCTTTGCATGGTCGAGCATCAGGCGGGGAAAGGTCGTTTGCACCAGCAACTCCTAGCAGCATGACCCGGCCAGGGAGGGCCATCGGGTCAGCGATTGGATGCGGATGCTAGGGTTCGGTTTGACGTCAGCTTGTCGGTCGGACGACAATCCTAGGGTCTGCACTGAGCGGACTTTCCCCCGCCCTTGATGTAAGCGAAGCGACAGGACGCCCTGCCATGAACGCTCCCAGCCTGCGCCAGCGTGCGCGCGCGCCCTCGGCCACCGAACTGGCCGGCATCCCGTGGCTGGAGTTGCTGTCCGACAGCGACCGGCACGAGGCCGCGGCGGCCTTGCAGGTCGGCAATGCCGCGCCGGGTGACCGCGTGTGCCGCATCGGCGCGCCATCGACCTTCTGGTTCGGGGTGATCGACGGCCTGCTGAAGATGAGCAACGTCAGCCGGGACGGCCACCAGATCACCTACACCGGCCTGCCGCCGGGGGCCTGGTTTGGCGAAGGCACGCTGCTCAAGCGCGAGGTCTACCGCTACAACATCGAGGCGCTGCGCCCCAGCACCGTGGCCGGGCTGCCGATCGAGGTGTTCTGGCGCCTGCTGGAGCGCAGCATCCCGTTCAACCGCTTCGTGATGATGCAGTTGAACGAGCGGCTGGGCCAGTTCATCGCCGCGCGCGAGATCGACCGCAACAACCAGCCCGACGCGCGCGTGGCGCGCAGCCTGGCATCGTTGTTCCATCCGGTGCTGTACCCGGGCGTGGGCCAGCTGCTGCGCATCACCCAGCAGGAGCTGGCCTGGCTGGTGGGGCTGTCGCGCCAGCGCGTCAACCAGGCCTTGGTCGCGCTGCAGGCCGCCGGGCTGATCGGTATCGAGTACGGCGGCGTGCGCGTGATCGACCTCGCCGGGCTGCGCGGCTACCAGGTGGTGTGAGCGGCTTCGCCTGGGGGCGGATGGCCGCTCACGTGGCGGATCAGGCCGGGCGGCGGCGCGCGGCTGCGCCCACCAGACCCAGGCCGGCCAGCAGCAGCGCGTAGGTGCCGGGCTCGGGCACGGCGCTGATCTGCAGGTTGCTGATGGTCAGCGTCGACGCGCCGGCGTAGTCCTGCACATCGACCACGCCGACGCCCAGCAGGAGACTGCCGCCCTGCGCGAACTGGTGCACCACACCCTGGGGGCCGGTGGGTGCCTGGCCCGCCGTGGCCAGCGTGATGACCTGGTTGCCGAGGACCATGAACGCGTGGTCGCTGAACATCGTGTCCTGGCTGCTCAGCGACCAGTCGAAGCGCAGCACCTGGCCGGCACTGACGGTGATCAGGCGCGTGGCGATCGCGCCTTCGGTGGCGTAGTCGGTGTCGGACAGGTCCAGCGCGTAGGGGGCCAGGCCGGCGGCGAACTCCAGGTCGGCCACGCCCGCCGCGGGGGTGTCGGTCGGCAGGAAGCTGGCGTCGTCGTCAAGGTCGTAGGCCGTGCTCAGGCGGAGCTGGTTCAACTGCAGCCCGGCATTGCCGACCGTCGTCCAGCCCGACGGGTCGAGGGTGGTATCGGCGCGCGCCGCGATGGGCACGGCGGCCAGCAGCAGGACGGCCAGCAGCGTGGGGGCGATCTTGAAGTGCTTCATGGAAGGATCCTGGGCAGGGGGTTGGGGTCGTGCGGGTCGTGCGGGTCGTGCGGGTCGAGCCGGCCGCTCAGCGTGCCGCCAGGTCGCGGGTGGCCGACAGGCTGGCCGGGCTGACGCCCACCAGCGTGAGCAGCGGACGGAACACCAGCGCCGTGCCCGGACCGTCGGCATCGACCTGCACGCTGGTGCCGCCGCTCACGGCGACGAAGCGCACCCAGCCTTCGGCCACCGGGTTGGTGCCGGCGTAGCCCAGGCCGGCCAGCAGCGCGCGCAGGTCGACGAGGTCCTTGCCGGGCACGAAGTCGGTCACGGTGTCGCCGGCATCACGCATCGAGCCGTAGCTGAACAGGTCGATGCCGGCGCCGCCGGTCAGCGTGTCGGCGCCCGCGCCGCCGACGATGATGTCGTCGCCCGCTGTGCCGACGATCAGGTCACGGCCGGTGGTGCCGAGGATCGTCTTGTACAGGTGCACGCCCAGCAGCGCCGGATCGTGGTCGCTGGCGCGGAACGGCACCGTGCCGTCGTAGGCATCGGGTGCGCAGGTGGGGCAGGCGGGTTGCTTGAACTCGAGGTTGTAGTCCTGCGCGACCGACTCGTCGGCATCGATGTGCCAATGCGCCGCGCCGGCGACGCGCGCCGACATCGACGCGCTGCTGATGCCATGGTCGAGCCGGCCGGCGGTGCCGTCGAACACGTACGAGTAGGCCAGCGGGCTGAAGCGGCTCATCTGGTCGACGAAGCCGTTGCTCGTCAGGGCATGGATCGGATCTTCCTGGCCGTAGGCGTTGAAATCGCCGACCAGCAGCACGTCGTTGCTGCCGCTGCTGCCCTGCAGCTGCGACACGAAGTTGCGCAACTGCTGGGCCTGCTGCAGCCGGGTGGCGTTCCAGCAGCCCTGGCCGTCGCCCTGGTCCGCGTCGGCGGTGCCGGGGGCCGGGCAGCTGCCCTTGGACTTGAGGTGGTTGACCACCAGCGTGAAGCGCTCGCCGTTGGCCGCGGCGAAGCTCTGCGCCAGGGTCGGGCGGTTGTTGATGGCGGCGGTGTCGCTGACCGACGCCCCCCATCGCACCAGCCGCGCCGGCTTGTAGATCATGGCCACCTTGATGGCATCGTCGCCGGTGCCGTTGGCGGGATCGGGCACCGCCGCGTAGGTGCCCGCGCCCACGGTGGCGTTCAGTGCATCCACCAGGTTCTGCACGGCCACGCTGCCGTTGTTCTGGATCTCCATCAGGCCCACCGCATCGGCGTTCAGCGCGGCCAGCGCCCGCACGATCTTGCTGCGCTGGCGGTTGAACTCGGCCAGGTTGTTGGCGCCGCGGCAGTTGCCGGCCGAGGCACTGCCGCCCAGCAGGCAGCCCTGGCCGGACTGGCCGGTGGCGGTGCTGCCGTCGGTGAAGGTGGTGAAGTAGTTCAGCACGTTCATGCTGGCCAGGCGCAGGTTGCCGCCCACGGCCGGCGGGGTGGCCGCACGCGGGTTGCTGGCCGTGATCGCCGGCGCCTCGGTGGGGTGGATGCGGTAGAGCCCGGCGCCGGTGTTGCTGGCGGTGGCCAGGCCGTAGTCGATCACCCCGGTGACCGAGGCCAGCGTGTCGCCGGCGCGCGGCACGCCATTGCTGCCGAAGTAGGGCGTGGGGTTGACGTTCTGCAGCGAGCTGCCGTCGTCGAGCACCAGGCGGCTGCGGGCCTGCAGGTCGGCCAGCGCCAGTGCCTGCGCGGTCGACGGGCGGTGGCGGTTGGTCGGCGTCTCGTGCCGGCCGCCGGCGCCCAGCGTGAGCTGGCCGTAGCGCGCCTGGAAGAAGTTCTGCTGCACCGTCAGCGCGCTGGCGATGCGCACCAGCATGCCTTCGAAGCGCTCCAGGCTGTCGCCCGCGGCCAGCGGCAGCGTGACCACCGTCGGGGCGATCGTGGCCCCGCTGCCCAGCAGCGCCACGCTGGTGACGCCGCCCAGCTGCGTGACCGGCCGCGCCGCCGTGTCGGCATTGCCGGACGCGCCCACGTTGAACTCGGCCACCGTGCCGGTCACCTGCACCAGGCTGCCCACCTGCGCCGCCGGGAAGGCCGTGGCGCCGGTGAAGACGAAGATGCCGTCCGAGGTGTCCGACCGGCCATCGCCTGCGGCATCCTGCAGGAAGAAGCCCTGGTTGGTGAGCTTGGTGACCACCCCGGAGGTGACCACCAACTGCCCGGCCAGCGTGCTGGTCGCGCCACTGCCCTGGATCGCATAGATGGCCGCGGCCAGCGGCGTGGCACCGACGCCACCGCCACCGCCACCACCGCCACTGCCGTCACAGGGGGCGGCCGCGGTCGCCCGGTTGCGCGGCAGCGGAGCGGCGACGGTGAAGTCGACGCTGTTGTTGTTGGTGTCGCTGCAGCCGGCGCCG
>JAURXG010000217.1 GCA_030654555.1 Aquabacterium sp. | reverse complement strand
CTGCGGGTGATCATCGGCCCCAACGGCGCCGGCAAGACCACCCTGCTCGACCTGATCTGCGGCAAGACCAAGGCGGCGTCCGGCAGCATCAAGTTCAAGAACACCGAGCTGACCAGGATGGCCGAGTTCCAGCGCGTGCGGCTGGGCATCGGCCGCAAGTTCCAGACGCCGTCGATCTACGAGAACCTGAGCGTCTTCCAGAACCTGGAGGTGTCCTACCCCAAGGGCCGCTCGGTCTTCGGCGCGCTGGCCTTCAAGTGCGATGACGAGGTCAAGGCCCGCGTGCAGGTGGTGGCCGAGGACATCTTCCTGTCAGACAAGCTCGACACCGAGGCCGGCCTGCTGAGCCACGGCCAGAAGCAGTGGCTGGAGATCGGCATGCTGCTGATGCAGGACCCCGAGCTGTTGCTGCTGGACGAACCCATCGCCGGCATGAGCGCACGCGAGCGTGAACTGACCGCCGAGCTGCTGCAGCGCATCTGCAAGAACCGCTCGGTGATCGTGATCGAGCACGACATGGATTTCGTCAAGCAGATCGCCCACAAGGTGACGGTGATGCACCAGGGAAAGATCCTGGCCGAAGGCTCGATGGACAAGGTCCAGAACGACCCGAAGGTCATCGACGTGTACCTGGGTCATTGAAGGAGCACCACACATGTTGAGCGTGAAAGACCTGTTCGTCGCCTATGGGCAAAGCGAGGCGCTGCACGGCATCTCGTTCGAGGCCGCGCCCAAGGAAACCGTGGCCATCATGGGCCGCAACGGCATGGGCAAGACCACGCTGTTCAAGGCGCTGATGGGCGTGATGCCCACGCGCAGCGGCTCGGTCACCGTGGCCGGTCAAGAGATCAGCAAGGACGAGAGCTTTCGCCGCGTCGCCAAGGGCATCGCCTATGTGCCGCAGGGCCGCATGATCTTCCCGACGCTGACGGTCGAGGAGAACATCCAGACCGGGCTGGAGAACGCCAGGCACCGGCGCATCCCCGACGAGATCTTCGCGTTGTTCCCGGTGCTGTTCGACATGCGCCGGCGCAAGGGCGGCAACCTGTCGGGCGGCCAGCAGCAGCAGCTGGCGATCGCCCGCGCGCTGGTGACCGAGCCCAAGGTGCTGCTGCTCGACGAGCCGACCGAAGGCATACAGCCGTCGATCATCAAGGACATCGCCAAGGCGCTGAACGAGATCCGCAAGATGCGCGAGATCACCATCATCGTCAGCGAGCAGGTGCTGAGCTTCGCGCTCGACGTGGCCGACCGGCTGTTCGTCATCGATGGCGGCCGCCTGGTGCACGAGACCCGCCGCGCCGACACCGATGTCGCTCACATCAAGCAATACCTTTCCGTCTGATTTCCACCCCCCACACCCCAGGAGATGACCATGGCCGAGACCCTGATCAGCGTTGACCTCAGCAAGAGCCCGCTGGAGAACGAGAACATCCACAACCGCTGGCACCCGGACATCCCGATGGC
>JAURXG010000205.1 GCA_030654555.1 Aquabacterium sp. | reverse complement strand
GGGCGCGCCGCGCCGCGCCGGCGTCACGCGCCGGCGCGGCCGCCAGCAGCGACGACGCGGCCAGCGCCGCGCGGTCGGCCCGGTCGAAATCGCGCAGCTGGCCAGACGCCAGCGCCGCGGCATACAGCCCGCTCAGGCGATCGGCCAGCGGCAGGTGGTCCATCGTGGCGCGGGCGTCGAAATCCTGCAGCTTTCGCAGCGCCTGGGCCGACGGGTCCATCAGCACCCGCGACCGTGCCTGCATCAGCGCGTGCAGCAGCGGCGCCTTGGGCATGGCCAGGGTGTCGGCGCTGGACTGCACCATCTGGCGTGCCTCGCCGATGCGGTCGACCGTCAACGGGTGGCTGCGCAGGTAGGGAAAGCCGCCGCTGTCGTTGAGCCGGCCGGCGCTGTCGAGCTTGTCGAACATCGACGACATGCCGGCCGGCGCAAAGCCCGCGCCGGTCATCAGCGCCAGGCCGGTGCGGTCGGCCTCACGCTCCATGTCGCGCGAGAAGTTCAGCTGCGCCTGCGCCATCGCCGCCTGCCCGCCCACGATGGCGGCCTGCGCGGCATCGACGCTGGACGCGCGGCTGGCCACCAGCAGGCCCAGCAGCATGGCGGCCAGCCCGAGCGTGCTGTTGCGCGACGACGCGCTGACGTTGCGCGCGATGTGGCGCTGGGTGATGTGCGACAGCTCGTGCGCCAGCACCGAGGCCAGCTCGTCGGGCGCGCCGGTCATGGCGATCAGCCCCAGGTGCACGCCCACGTAGCCGCCGGGCAGCGCGAAGGCGTTGACCGAGCGGTCGCGCACCAGGAAGGTCTCGTACGGAAACAGCCGCAGCGTGTCGGCGCCGATGTCGCCGTTGCGCTGCGCGGCCACCACCAGCGGCTGCCACAGCGATTGCAGGTAGTCCAGCAGCTGCGGGTCGTCGAGGTAGGCCGGGTCGCGGCGGACCTCGCGCATGATCTGCTCGCCGATGCGCTTTTCCTGGTTCAGGTTGAACTCGTCGGAGGCCGATTCGCCCAGCGCTGGCAGCCGCATGTTGCCGCCCGGCGCGCCCTGGGCCTGGGCCGGCACCCCGGCACCGCCGGCCAGGCAGGCCGCCAGCAGCGCGCAGCCCAGGCGCTGACGCGCGCGGCGCGGAGGCCGCTGAGGGGCGCGGGAGTGGGGGGCAGCGTGCGTCAATCGGGTGTCCTGGGACGGGTCACCTATCATCCCACCGCCTCGTTGCCCGCATGTTTCGCAGCCCATGTCCACACCGCCCTCGCCCTCGCCCTCGCCGTCACCGCTGACCCACTTCGATGCCCACGGCCAGGCGCACATGGTCGACGTGGCCGCCAAGGCCGACAGCCACCGCATCGCACTGGCCACCGGCAGCATCCGCATGCAGCCGGCCACGCTGGCGCTGATCACCGGGGGCAGCGCGAAGAAGGGCGACGTCATCGGCATCGCCCGCATCGCCGCCATCCAGGCCGCCAAGCGCACTGCCGAGCTGATCCCGCTGTGCCACCCGCTGCCGCTGACGCGGGTGGCGGTGGACTTTCGCATCGACGAGGCGGCCAGCGCCGTGCACATCGAGGTGCAGGCCGAGACGGTGGGCAAGACCGGTGTCGAGATGGAAGCGCTGACCGCCGTGCAGGTGGGCCTGCTGACCATCTACGACATGTGCAAGGCCGCCGATCGGGGCATGGTGATGACCGACGTGCGCCTGCTCGAGAAGCAGGGCGGCAAGTCGGGTCACTGGCGCGCCGACGACGCCGAGCCGGGCTGAATCGCCGCACCTGCCGGTGCGGCCTGCTGCCAAGGCAGCGTCGCCAGCCGGCGCCAGTCGTGCACCGCTTGCGGCGGCTGGCACTGCACGCCGCCGGCACCACCGGGATCGCAGGCGGCGAAGAACTCGTCCGCGTCGGCGTTGCGGAAGTCGCGCAGCCGCTGCGCCACCCAGCGCGCCTCGTCGGTGTGGCCGTTGGCGGCCAGGTGGCGGGTCCAGGCGATCATCAGCCGGGTGTCCAGCAGCGAGTGGGTGGCACGCGCCAGCCCCAGCGCGGTGCTGGCCGGTGGCGTCGGGTTGGTGGCGGCGGCGTAGTCGGCGTGGTGGGCGAACAGCGGGCTCAGCTGGCCGCGGGCGATGCGCGTGGCCAGCGAGCCGCTGCCCTCGGGCGGCGCGTAGATGACCACCACCCGCTGGTAGTCCAGCACCGCGAGCGCGCCGGCGGCGGCCATCAGCAGGCCCGCGACCCGGCCGGCGGCAAGCGGTTGGGCGCGCGACGCTGTCTCGGCAGCCGCTGCCGGCGCCGGCACGGCCCCCTCGGCGGCGGTTTCGACCGGCAGGCCCAGCACCAGGCCCCAGGCCAGCGCGGCCGGCAGCAGGAAGTAGGCGTACCAGAGCGGGTATTCCACCAGGCTGTGCAGCCCGGTCATCAGCACCAGCACCCAGCCGGCGCGCGCCAGCGTGGCGGTTTCGCCCCGGGCACGCCAGGCGCGCCGGCCGGCCTGCCACAGGGCCACCGCCAGCAGGGCCATCACCAGCAGCGCCAGCGGCAGCCCCAGCTCCACCATCAGCTGCAGCGGCAGGTTGTGGGTGTGGTCGAAGAACGCGGTGGGGCGGTTGGCGAACGCGGTGAGCGACCAGGCGAAGTTGAATTCGCCGAAGCCCACGCCGGTCCACGGGTTGGCGGCGATCAGCGCCAGCGCATTGCGCCAGATGTTGGAGCGCGCATTCGGGCTGGCGCCGCCGCCGCCCAGCCCGCCCTCGGCGGCCACCCGGGCTCCGGCGCCCAGCGCCTGCTGGGTGAGGTCGCCCCACCAGGCCATCGCGCCCCAGGCCAGCACGTACAGCAGTGGCGTGGCGATCAGCCACCAGCGGGCAGGGCGCGACAGTCGGCGGTCGAGCACGCCCCACAGCAGCAGCAGCAGCAGGCCGACCGCGCCGGTGCGCGAGGCGCTCAACTCGACGGCAAACACCAGCAGCGGCACCAGCGCGGCCAGCGCCGCGCGCGGCAGGCGCTTGAGCTCGTGCAGCGCCACGGCCGCCACCAGCGCCCACAGCAGCAGGCTGCACAGGTGGTTGGGCTGGCGCAGGTTGCCCACCGCGCGGCCGGCCAGGCCCGAGTGGGCGATCCAGTCGCCATCGGTCCAGCCGGGGGCAAACACCTGCACCAGTGCCACGGCGCTGCTCAGCACCCCCGAGGCCACCAGCCCCCAGGCCAGCGCGGCGAAGGCCTCGGTGCGGCGCGGCCCGCGGGCCGCATCGGCGCCGGCCACCACCATCAGCGCGGCACCGGCCAGCAAGCCGACGGCCTGCGCCGCCAGCGAGTGCGGCAGCGTGCCCCAGCCCCACGAGGCCAGCGCCGCGGCCGCCACCAGCGCCAGCGCGGTGATCAGCGGCACCGTGGCGCGCGGCCACTGCCGCGGTGCCAGCACCGCCACGAGGCCGCCCCACAGCGCCACGGCCACGCACTGGTTGAGCAGGGTGGCCGAAGGGGGCTGGTGCAACGCCGTCAGCGTGGGCACCACGGCCGCCAGCACGGCGGCGGGCAGCAGCAGGCTGGCGCCGACCTCGGCGCGGTGATCTGGGGCGGTGGGATGGGAGGACGACATCGGGGCGGGCAGCCCCGGGGCTGCAGCGGTCAGGACGCGGCGCAGTAAACCACAAGCCGGCGCGGACCGGCCACCGGCGCCTGCATCGGCCGGCGCCATGCAAAACGCCCACCGAGGTGGGCGTCTGGCGGGTGGCCCCGCGAGGGGGCCGGATCAGGCGCTGGCGCCGATCAGTTCTTGACGTAGTTGTTGGTCACGCAGGCGCCGCTGTAGGCCCAGGTCAGGCGGCCTGCCGTCGCGACGCCAGGAGTCATCACACAGGTGTCGGTGGCATCGATACCCTTGTAAGCATTGGGGGTCAGCGTGATTACCCCTGTCGTGACAGAGATTGCGTTCAGCGCGCCGCCGGTCACGCCCGACAACGCGGCAGGCACCGGATCGGTTCCTGCATTGCAGTCCGTCAGCGCGTTGTTCATGCTGTAACAGATCTCGACACCCTTCTTGTGGTTGCCCGCACCGGCGATGACTTCGGTGTAGGCCGCCTTCTTCATGTAGCTCTGGTAGGCCGGCAGGGCCACGGCAGCCAGGATGCCGATGATCGCGACGACGATCATCAGTTCGATGAGGGTGAAACCTTGTTGAACGCGCTTCATGGTGTTTCTCCAGGAGGAAATGGGTGGGTGGGTACGACAGTCAGGACAGTGCAGGTCGCGTGCCAGCCGGTTTCGGGGGGTTGCGGGCCGCAGACGCGGACCTATTTCACGGCGCTCTTGCCCGTGCCGCCGCGTTTGGTCACTTGCGACGGGCTGGGCTGACATTTCCTGTCAGCAGCGACCTGAAGCGTCTGCCGGCACCAAGCAAGACGCCCACCGAAGTGGGCGTCTTGCTTGAGGCTCCCGCGAGCGGGAGCCGGATCAGGCCAGGACGGCGGATCAGTTCTTCACGTAGTTATTGGTCACACAGGCGCCGCTATAGGCCCAAGTGATGCGACCAGCGGTTGCGACGCCAGGTGTCAGCACGCAAGTGTCGGTCGTGGCGATACCCTTGTAAGCATTCGGGGTCATGGTGATCACGCCGGCGGTCACCGACACCGCGTTCAACGCGCCACCGGTCACGCCCGACAACGCAGCCGGCACCGGATCGGTACCCGCATTGCAGTCCGTCAACGCGTTGTTCATGCTGTAGCAGATCTCGACGCCCTTCTTGTGGTTACCCGCACCGGCGATGACTTCGGTGTAAGCGGCCTTCTTCATGTACGACTGGTACGCCGGCAGGGCCACGGCGGCCAGGATGCCGATGATCGCGACGACGATCATCAGTTCGATGAGGGTGAAACCTTGTTGAACGCGCTTCATGGGGAGTCTCCGAGGAGTAGGGGATGAGGGGGTGAGGACGACAGGAACAGTGCAGGTCGCGTGCCAGGCGGTTCTGAGGCGGTTCCGGCCAAAGAACCGGAACTTTGTCACGCCCCGCAGGCCGCCGGCGCCGCGATTGGTCACTTGTCGCGGTCCAGGGGTGACGCTTCCTGTCACCCCGGACGCTTCACGCCAGCGCCATCACCTGCCCGGCCACCAGCGCCTGCACCGCATGGCGCGCATCGAGCGCCGCGATTTCGCCCATCACCACGTCCAGCTCCCCCGGCTTGATGTGCGTGATGTACACCTTGGCGCCCTGCGCCAACTGCTGCAGCTCGCGGCCCAGCGCCGCCGGGTGCAGGTGGCGGCTGACACCGGCGAGCTGATGTTCGTCGTTGCCGAAGGCGGTCTCGATCACCAGGCTGTCCACCCGCAGCGACCGCAGGCGCTGCCACAGCGCGGCGTTGGGCGCCGTGTCGCCGGTGAAGACCCAGGCGCCGGCCTCGGCGCTGCTGCCCAGCACCGCGAAGCCCACCGCGGGCACGGTGTGCAGCGCGCTCAGCACTTCGATGCGGCGTGGGCCGAAACTGAGCACGTCGCCGATCTCGAACGGCTGCAGCGTCAGGATCGGCCGCTCGGCCGATGGCAGGCGGGTGAAGTCAGGCCAGATCGCGCCGTTGAAGAGGTGGCAGCGCAGCGCCTCCAGCGTGGCCGGCAGGCCGTGCACGTTGATCGGCGCGCGGCCGTTGCGGCGCCGCATCACGCTGTCGGCCAGCAGCGGCACGCCCAGCACGTGATCGAGGTGCGAATGGCTGAGCAGGATGTGGTCGATGCGCGCCAGCTCTTCCAGCGTCAGGTCGCCCACGCCGGTGCCGGCATCGATCAGCACGTCGTCGTCGAGCAGGAAGGCCGTGGTGCGGCAGCCGGCAGCGATGGAGCCCGAACAGCCGAGGACGCGGATGTGCATGAGTGGGATGGCGCCGAGGGGGCCGGCCGGAGCGGTTGCGGTCACAGGCCGGCGCCGTGGGACCACCGGCCTGGGCGCTGCATCGAACCCGGATGGTGCAGGCCCGGCCCCCTGCTGGCAAGCTGGCGCCGGCGGAATTCGGCACGTTGCTCCGGGGTGACGGCGCGCCGCGGGCTGCGGGCGTGAACTCGGTCACGGCGCCGGCCCGGGGCCGGCCCGGCGCGTTCAGCCGTGGATGAACTGCATCTGCGTGCCGGCCAGCTCGATCAGGTCGCCGTTGGCCAGCGGTGCGGTCTCGGTGACCAGCGGCACGCCGTTGATGCTGGGGCGTTGCGCGCCCTCGACGTGGGCCAGCACGTAGCCCGTGGGCCGGCGGGTGATCGAGGCCACCTGCACGCCGGGCTTGCCGACCGTGGTGACCACCTTGGTCAGCGTGACCGAGCGGCCAGCGGCCGCGCCGCTGAGCACCTTGATCGATGCCGCCGCCGCCGCGTTGGACGCCGCCATGCTGGGCAGGCCCGCCGCCGCCAGGTTGGGGATCGGCGAGGTGTGGCTGTACGGCGAGTGCGGCGTGCCGCCGGCGGCGCTGGGCCGCATGATCATCGTCTTCTCGTAGTCGTTGCCCTCTTCGACCAGGTACTTGATCTTGTACTTGCCGATCTCGACCGTGTCGTTGTGGGCCAGCAGCTGCTTCTTGATGGCCTTGCCGTTGATGTAGGTGCCGTTGGTGCTGTTGAGGTCTTCGATGAAGACGTCGTTGCCCAGCATCTGCAGCACGGCATGCTCACCGCTGACGGCGAGGTTGTCGATCACGATGTCGTTGTACGGGCGGCGGCCCAGGGTGGTCTTGTCCTTCGTGATCTGCACGTCCTTGATCACCACGCCGTCGAGAGAGACCACCAGCTTGCCCATGCTTGCCCTTTTTGTCTGTCTGACCGCCCCGAGCCGGGAGGGTCGGCGGCGGCCGCTGCGCGACCTGCTCGCTTTCAGCGTCCGAACTTCCACCAAGGTCGCGCAGCCCCTGACGGGCCTCCTGCCACGCGCACAAGTACCAGCGCGATATTATCCTTTCCACCGGCCTCGTTGGCAGCATCGATCAGGGCCTGCCCCGCGCTCGGCAGCGAGTCGTTCATCTGCAACAGCCGCGCCATCATCGCGTCGTCGAGCATGTCGGACAGCCCGTCCGAGCACATCAGGTAGATGTCGCCGGGCTGCACCTCGTGCAGGTGGGTCTCGAGCAGCACCGTGTCCTCGACCCCGACGGCGCGCGTGACCAGGTTCTTGTTCGCCGAGAACGCCGCCTGCTCGGGGGTGATGAGTCCGGCGTCGATCTGCTCCTGCAGCAGCGAGTGATCGCGCGTGATCTGCGACAGCTGGCTGCCGCGCCAGCGGTAGCAGCGCGAGTCCCCGACATGGCCCACGCGCAGCTGGCCCTCGCGGAACACCGCCACCACCAGCGTGGTGCCCATGCCGGCGTATTGCGGGTTGGCGTTGGCGGCGTTGAAGATCGCGCGGTTGGCGTTGTCCACGCAGATGTCCATCGCGCGGCGCACCTCGACGTCGCTGGCGCGGTCGGCGGCCTCGGCCAGCCAGCGGCCCAGCTCGCTCTTGATGAAGGAGGTGGCCATGCCGCTGGCCACCTCGCCGGCGTTGTAGCCGCCCATGCCGTCGGCCAGCACGGCCAGGGCGGCGGCCTCGTCGATGGCGACGGAATCCTCGTTGTTGCTGCGCGCACGGCCGGTGTCGACCGCGTGGAAGAACTCGAAAGTCATGCTGTGCGCTGCAAGGGTGGCGGGCTGGGGCGAAATCGGCTGCCGATTGTGCCCTGGAAGTGCCTGGCCACCGGGGCGCGAAACCCCAAGCAATTTACAGGCTGGGCGCCGATGGCGGCGCCATCAGGCGCGCCATCAAGGCCGCCAGCCCGGCCACCTGCGCTGCCCAGGCCGCCAGGTCGGCGGGCCGTGCGGCCGGATCGCGCGCCAGCAAGGCTTCGACGGCGGCCACCGCCGGCGCGGGCAGGTCGGGCCGCAGGCGCGCCAGTGAGGCCGGGGGCTGGCGGGCGGTGGCCTGCAGCAGCGCGCCCAGCGTGTCCGCCTCGTGCGGGCGGCGGCCCGTCAGCAGCTCGAACAGCATCACGCCCAGCGCGTAGGCATCGCTGGCAGGGGTGGCGGCGGCGCCGGCCAGCAACTCGGGCGCCATGTACGACGGCGTGCCCAGCGTCATGCCGGTGCGTGTGAGGTCGCCGGCGTGCTCGCGCGCCACGCCGAAATCGGCCAGCTTGACCTGGCCGCTGGCCAGGTTGACCAGCACGTTGGCCGGCTTCAGGTCGCGGTGGATCACGCCCTGGGCATGCGCATGGGCCAGGGCGGCGGCCACGCGGGCGCCGATGCGCAGCACCAGGTTCTCGGGCAGCAGCAGGTGGCGCTGGGTGTAGCGGCTCAGGTCGACGCCGCGCACCCGTTCCATCGCCAGCCAGGCCTGGCCGGCCTCGATGCCGGCCTCGATGATGGCCACGATGTCGGGGTGCTCGAGCCGGCGCGCCAGTTCGGCCTCGCGCCGCAGGCGGGCCACCCACTCCTGGCGTTGCGGGGCGGGCAGGTCGGGCGGCAGGCTGATCAGCTTGACGGCGACGACGCCCCCGGTGCGCAGGTCGATCGCTTCGCGCACCTGGGACGACGCACCATCGCCCAGCCGGTTGCCCAGGCGGTAGCGGCCATGCAGCAAGGGCGCCGGGGCGTCGCTGTCAGGCGCCGGCACTGGCGCGCTGCGCTTGCGTGAAAACCAGTTCACATGGCCTCCTGAAAGACCCGTCTGGGCGGGTTCGCAGCCACCTTATCACGAGCCTCGGCGCCCGGCACAACGGGGCTTCGGCGCGCGCTGCACCACGCGGCCCGAGGCGGTGTCGGACCGCCCCAGCGATTGGCGGGCAGCCGCCCAGCGGCCGGCCAGCAGCACAGCCACCACCAGCGCGCCGCACAGGCCCCAGCGGGCCCACCGCTGCGGGTCGAACACCGGATCGAGCAAGGGCTCGCCGATGATCATCTTGGCGGCCGTGAAGGCCAGCATGCCGGCGCCGATGCAGGTGATGGACGGGAAGCGGTCGATCAGCGTGAGCACCAGCGAGCTGCCCCACACCATGATCGGCACGCTCAGCCGCAGGCCCACCACGACCAGGTCGAAGCTGCCGTGTGCGGCGCCGGCCACGCCCAGCACGTTGTCGACGCCCATCGGCGCGTCGGCGACCACGAGGGTCTTCGTCGCCGACCAGAAGCTGGCCGCGCTGCCGGCATGCGCGTCACCGCCTTCGCCGGGCACCAGCAGCCGGCAGGCGATCCAGATCAGGCCCAGGCCGCCGACGGGCATCAGCCCGGGGATCTTGAGCAGCCACACCACGACCATCGTCATGGCGGCGCCGCAGGTGGTCGGGCAGGCCGCGCGCGGCCAGGGCGATGACGATGGCGTTGTCGCCGGCCGGCACGCGATCGATCAGGACGATGGCGGCCAGCGCCGAGAACCAGGCGGGTCAGAGAAATTCCATGGGTGCTCCATGCGGTGCGCGGTGTCGGGTCAACACGCGCGCATCGAGTGGCTCGACACATTGCGCATCAAGCGCCTTCGAGCCGCATTGGCGCAGACACACGCGCTGGCGCGTGCGGCTCGCCGAACCTCGGCGAGGGCGCTGCCATGGCGCCAAAGCCGTGGGTGCCCTGGCCCATGTGGTGGATGCCGCGCTGGTTGGGCACGCTGGGCAGCCACCTCACGGTGGCGGGCGCACCGCCGCCCGCTCCTCGGGGGTGATGAAGAAGGTGGCGCCGCAGGCCGGCGTGCGCTGTGAACGCGTGACGGTCACGGATGAAGGCCCGGCCGACGCTGCTGCTGCAGGTCGCCGGAGGGTCGTCACTTCACCAGCAGCACCGGGGCGCTGGCGTGCTCCACCGTGCCCTGTGCCACCGAACCCAGCAGGGCGCCGGTGTGCGTTCCCAGGCCGCGCGTGCCCATCACGATGAGATCGCAGCCTTGGGCCTGCGCCAGCTCGGCGATGGTTGGGCCGGGCACGCCCACCGCTTCGTGCGTCTCGTAGCGCAGGCCCGCGGCGTCGAGCGCTGCGCGGGCGCTGGCCAGGGCCAGTTCGCTGCGTTCATGGTGATACTCGTTCAGGGACCGGCTGCCGACGAACGATGCGACATCGCTGGAGACCGGGCGTTGGACGTTGACCAGGAGCAACTGCATCGCTTCAGGGTCGCGCAGTTCGTTGCGCAGCGCCAGCAAGTGCCGCAGCGCGTGCGCCGAGCCCTCCGAGCCGTCCACGGCCAGCAACACCCGCCGCATGCGGCTGGCGGGCACCTTGGAGCCGACCGCGGCCGGTGCGGCCTTGGCGGCCTGCAGGCTGGCGACCCACTTGCCCAGCGCCAGCACCAGCAAGGCGCCCGCAACACCTGCGCCATAGCGCATGGCATCGGAGACGACGATCTTGGGCAGTTGCGGCAGCACCTCGGCATTGACCAGCGCCGGGTCGGTGACCGCCATCGTGCCGGCGATCCAGCCCAGCAGCATGGCGCCCAGCGTGATGATGATCGGGAAGCGGTCCATCAGCTTGATGACCACCTGGCTGCCCCACACGATGATGGGGATGCTGACCAGCACACCGAAGATGACCAGGGCCATGCCGTGGCCGGTGCCCGAGGATTCCGCCGCGCCGGCAATCGCGATCACGTTGTCGACGCTCATGACGAAGTCAGCCACGATCACGGTCTTGACCGCGCCCCACAGCTTGTCGCTGCCTTCGATGTCGGAGTGCCCCTCGCCGTGCTCGGGAACCAGCAGCTTGGTGCCGATCCAGATCAGCAACAGGGCGCCGACGATCTTCAGGAACGGGATCGCCAGCAGCTTCAGCGCGAAGAAGATCAGCACGATGCGCAGCACGATCGCGCCCGCGGTGCCCCACAGGATGCCCTTGGTGCGCTGCTGCGGCGGCAGCTTGCGGCAAGCCAGCGCAATCACCACGGCGTTGTCCCCGCCCAGCAGGATGTCGATCATGATGATCTGGCCGACAGCCACCCAGAACTCGGCGTTCAACAACATGTCCATCTTCGAAGATCCTTGCTAGGGGGGGTCGTCCTGAGGACGGTCAGTTTAGGCGTCGGGGCCCGTGGCGGCGGTGCGTGGAACTACGCACCCGCGCCGGTGGCACATGCCGTCTGCAAGAGAAAAGGGCCGCATCGAGCGGCCCGTTGTGGCAGACGCTCCGTTGGCCTACAGCAGGCCCTTGAGCAGCCGGGCCATCTCGCTGGGGTTGCGGGTGATGGTGAAGCCGCACTCCTCCATGATGGCGAGCTTGGCGTCGGCGGTGTCGGCGCCGCCCGAGATCAGCGCACCGGCGTGGCCCATGCGCTTGCCCGCGGGCGCGGTCACGCCGGCGATGAAGCCCACGATCGGCTTCTTCATGTTCAGCTTGCACCAGCGCGCCGCCTCGGCCTCGTCGGGGCCGCCGATCTCGCCGATCATGATCACCGCGTCGGTGTCCGGATCGTCGTTGAAGGCCTGCATGATGTCGATGTGCTTGAGCCCGTTGATCGGGTCGCCGCCGATGCCCACCGCGCTGCTCTGGCCCAGCCCGATCTCGGTGAGCTGCGCCACCGCTTCATAGGTCAGCGTGCCCGAGCGCGACACCACGCCGATGCGGCCCTTGCGGTGGATGTGGCCGGGCATGATGCCGATCTTGATTTCTTCCGGCGTGATCAGCCCCGGGCAGTTCGGCCCCAGCAGCAGCGTCTTCTTGCCGCCGGCCGCTTCCTTCGCCTTCATCTTGTTGCGCACTTCCAGCATGTCGCGCACGGGGATGCCTTCGGTGATGCAGATCGCCAGGTCCAGGTCGGCTTCCACCGCCTCCCAGATGGCGGCGGCCGCGCCCGCCGGCGGCACGTAGATCACGCTGACCGTCGCGCCGGTCTGGCTGGCCGCTTCCTTCACGCTGGCGAAGATCGGGATGTCGCTGAACTTCTCGCCGGCCTTCTTCGGGTTGACCCCGGCCACGAAGGCCGCCTTGCCGTTGGCATAAGCCTGGCAGCCCAGCGTGTGGAACTGACCGGTCTTGCCGGTGATGCCCTGGGTGATGACCTTGGTGTCTTTGTTGATGAGAATGGACATGGTTCTTTGCTCCTGGGCGCTTTACTTGACTGCGGCGACGATCTTCGTCGCGGCTTCGGCCATGGTGTCGGCCGCGATGATCGGCAGGCCGCTCTCGGCCAGCATCTTCTTGCCCAGGTCCTCGTTGGTGCCCTTCATGCGCACCACCAGCGGCACGCTGAGGTTGACCGCCTTGCACGCGGCGATCACGCCGTCGGCGATGGTGTCGCACTTCATGATGCCGCCGAAGATGTTGACCAGGATGCCCTTGACGTCCGGGTTCTTGAGCATGATCTTGAAGGCCTCGGTCACCTTCTCGGCGGTGGCGCCACCGCCCACGTCCAGGAAGTTCGCCGGCGAGCCGCCGAACAGCTTGATGGTGTCCATCGTCGCCATCGCCAGCCCCGCGCCGTTGACCAGGCAGCCGATGTTGCCGTCCAGCGAGATGTAGGCCAGGTCGAACTTGCTGGCCTCGATCTCGGCGGGGTCTTCTTCGTCGAGGTCGCGGCAGGCCACGATCTCGGGGTGGCGGAACAGCGCGTTGGCGTCGAAGTTGAACTTCGCGTCCAGCGCCTTGATGCCGCCCGAGCCTTCGAGGATCAGCGGGTTGATCTCGGCCAGGCTGGCGTCGGTGTCGTTGTAGGTCTTGTAGAGCTTCTGCAGCACGTCGATGGCCTGCGCCTGGCTGGCCTCGGGTACGCCGATGCCGGCGGCGAGTTCACGCGCCTGCGCCTCGGTCAGCCCGACGGCCGGGTCGACGAAGACCTTGAGGATCTTCTCGGGCGTGGCGTGCGCCACCTCCTCGATGTCCATGCCGCCTTCGGAGCTGGCCATGATGGCCACGCGCTGGGTGGCGCGGTCGGTCAGCGCGGCGACGTAATACTCTTTCTTGATGTCCGCACCTTCCTCGATCAGCAGGCGGCGCACCTTCTGGCCTTCGGGGCCGGTCTGGTGGGTGATCAGCTGCATGCCGAGGATCTCGCCGGCGATCTTCTTCACTTCATCGATCGAGCGCGCGAGCTTGACACCGCCGCCCTTGCCGCGCCCGCCGGCGTGGATCTGGGCCTTGACCACCCAGACCGAGCCGCCCAGCTTCTGCGCGGCCTCGACGGCTTCTTGCACGGTGAACGCGGGGATGCCGCGCGGCACCGGCACGCCGAACTGGCGCAGGATCTCTTTGGCCTGGTATTCGTGGATCTTCATGAAGGGGCTCCTCGGTGGATGGGGTGAGTGTCGGATGGGTGGCTGACCGCAAGCTGATCGCCCACGGCGCCGGTAGGGGGAGGGCGCCTCAAGCCGATGCGGCGGCCAGCCCGTTGTCGAAATGCGCGCGCATCCGGCGCGTGGCCTCGTCGGGGTTGCGCGCGGCGATGGCGGCCATCACCGCGCGGTGCTCGGCCAGCGATTCGGCCAGCCGGCCCTGCTTGAACAGCGACAGATGCCGGTTGAGCTTCATCACCTTGCGCAGGTCGGCCACGATCTGCGCGCTCCAGCGGTTGCCGGCCAGCTCCAGCAGCTTCAGGTGGAATTGCTCGTTGGTGTCGAAGAAGGCGTCGCGCTGGCGCACCTGCTTTTCCAGCCGGTCGTGCAGCGCCTGCAGCTCGGCGATCTGGGCATCGCTGCCCTGTGCGGCCACATGGCCGGCGGCGTCGCTCTCCAGCAGCGCCATCAGGTGGTAGACCTGGGCCACGTCGGTGGCCGACATCTCGGTGACATAGGCGCCGCGCCTCAGCTTCATCGTCACCAGGCCCTCGACCGCCAGCACCTTGAGCGCTTCGCGCAAGGGCGTGCGGCTTATTCCGAACTCGAGCGCGAGCTTCTGTTCGTCGATCCACGCGCCGGGCTCGATCTCGCGGTTGAAGATCTGCTGGCGCAGCCGCTCCGCCACGTCCTGGTACAGGGCGCGGGGGGTGAGCGGGCGGCTGGCGGCCGGCTGGGGCGTGGCGGGCAAGGGCAGGGGCTCCGGTGCGCGGGTGGCCAGGCGGTACACGCCGGGCGGGCTTGTACTGCGTGGGGGCTGGTTGTACGCTGGCTCGGGCGCTTCGCAGGTGTTGGTCGCCTTGCGTCAGGCTCAAGCAGGATTTGAATTCATAATTATGCATCATGTATCATGCCGAGCAAGCCAGCACCGGTGTGACCGCGTGCTCGAAGCGCGTACCGAGCGTTCCTGAAGGATCTTTGCCATGTCCAGCACCCCTGAATTTCAACCGGCCACGCTCGCGCAATGGGCCAAGGCCGCGGCCAAGTCGGCGCCCGGCGGCGATGTGGCCGCACTGAGCTGGATCACGCCCGAGGGGCTAAACGTCAAGCCGCTGTACACCGCCGCCGACGTGGCCGACCTGCCATATGCCGACACGCTGCCGGGCTTCGAGCCCTTCATCCGCGGCCCGCAGGCCACGATGTACGCGGTGCGGCCGTGGACCATCCGGCAGTACGCCGGCTTCTCCACCGCCGAGGAGAGCAACGCCTTCTACCGCAAGGCGCTGGCCGCCGGCGGGCAGGGCGTCAGCGTGGCCTTCGACCTGGCCACCCACCGCGGCTACGACAGCGACCACCCGCGCGTGACCGGCGACGTGGGCAAGGCCGGCGTGGCGATCGACTCGGTCGAGGACATGAAGGTGCTGTTCGACCAGATCCCGCTCGACAAGGTGAGCGTGAGCATGACGATGAACGGCGCCGTGCTGCCGGTGCTGGCCGGCTACGTGGTGGCGGCCGAAGAGCAAGGCGTCGGCCAGAACCAGCTGTCGGGGACCATCCAGAACGACATCCTCAAGGAGTTCATGGTCCGCAACACCTACATCTACCCGCCCGAGCCGTCGATGAAGATCATCGGCGACATCATCGAGTACACGGCCAAGAACATGCCGAAGTTCAACTCGATCTCGATCAGCGGTTATCATATGCAGGAGGCGGGCGCCAACCAGGCACTCGAACTGGCCTTCACCCTGGCCGACGGCAAGGAGTACGTGAAGACCGCCATCGCCAAGGGCATGGACGTCGACGACTTCGCCGGCCGGCTGTCGTTCTTCTGGGCGATCGGGATGAACTTCTACCTCGAGATCGCCAAGATGCGCGCGGCCCGGCTGCTGTGGACGCGCATCATGAAGGGCTTCAACGCCAAAAACCCCAAGAGTCTGATGTTGCGCACGCACTGCCAGACCAGCGGCTGGAGCC
>JAURXG010000204.1 GCA_030654555.1 Aquabacterium sp. | reverse complement strand
GAATGTCGGAGAACTTCTCCCCGGCCTTCTTGGGGTTCACGCCAGCGACAAAGGCGTTCTTGCCGTTGGCGTAGGCCTGGCAGCCCAGGGTGTGGAATTGACCGGTCTTGCCCGTGATGCCCTGGGTGATGACCTTGGTGTCTTTGTTGATGTAAATGCTCATGGCGAAGTCTTTCTGGTCAAGTTCAGGCGACGGCGGCGACGATCTTGGTCGCAGCTTCGGCCATGGAATCGGCGGCGATGATGGGCAGACCGGAGTCGGCCAGCATCTTCTTGCCCAGATCTTCGTTGGTGCCCTTCATGCGGACGACCAGGGGCACGTTCAGGTTGACGGCCTTGCAGGCGGTGATCACACCGTCGGCGATGGTGTCGCACTTCATGATGCCGCCAAAGATGTTGACCAGGATGCCCTTGACGTCAGGGTTCTTGAGCATGATCTTGAAGGCTTCGGTGACCTTCTCGGCGGTGGCACCGCCACCGACGTCCAGGAAGTTGGCCGGCTCGCCGCCGAACAGCTTGATGGTGTCCATGGTGGCCATGGCCAGACCGGCACCGTTGACCAGGCAACCGATGTTGCCGTCGAGCTGGATGTAGGCCAGGTCGAACTTGGAGGCTTCGATTTCAGCCGGGTCTTCTTCGTCCAGGTCGCGGTAGGCCACGATCTCGGGGTGGCGGAACAGCGCGTTGGCATCAAAGTTGAACTTGGCGTCCAGGGCCATGATGTTGCCCTTGCTGTCGCGGTTCAGCGGGTTGATCTCAACCAGAGACGCGTCGGTCTCCATGTAGCACTGGTACAGCTTCTTGAACACGTCCACAGCTTGCGCGGTGGAGTCGGCCGGGATGCCGATGCGATCGGCGATGCTTTTGGCCTGTGCGTCACCCAGACCGGTGAGCGGGTCGATGTAGTCGGTGATGATCTTCTCGGGCGTGGCATGCGCCACTTCTTCGATGTCCATGCCGCCTTCGCTGGAGGCAATGAAGGCCACCTTTTGCGTGGCACGGTCGGTCACCAGGGAGACGTAGTACTCCTTCTGAATGTCTGCGCCGTCCTCAATGTAGAGGCGATTGACCTTCTGGCCTGCGGGGCCCGTCTGATGCGTCTTGAGCTGCATGCCCAGGATGTCGCTGGCCAGTCGTTTGACGTCGTCGAGGGACTTGGCCACCTTGACGCCGCCGCCCTTGCCGCGGCCACCCGCGTGGATCTGGGCCTTGACCACCCAGACCGGGCCGCCCAGCTTTTCAGCGGCAGCCACCGCTTCGTCGACGGAAAATGCCGGAATGCCTTTTGGGACCGGCACACCGAATCGGCTCAGGATCTCTTTGCCTTGGTATTCATGAATCTTCATGGGATGACTCGTGGTGATGTTGAGTTCTTGTCGAACGAGAACAAACCTCCAAGCCGATCAGGCGCTGGAGGCCCGCCGCGCGGGAACGGATGCGTCCCGCGGTGCAGCAATCAGCATAGCACCGCCAGCCCCTCAAGTGGAGGGGTCGGGAATGCCATCCTTGATCACCCGGCGGATCACATCACCTGAAAAACCACGCCCCGCCAGGAAGCGCATCTGCTTGGCGCGCTCCTCGGGGGACTGGGGAGGCTGACCAAAACGGCGCAGCCACAGGGCCCGGGCGCGCTCCAGTTCGCTGTCCTGGAGTTGACGGGTCACCGCCTGGGTGATGTCGGAGGGCAACTGATGCTGGGCCAGTTCGGCCTTGAGGCGCAAAGTGCCGTAACGGGCCGCCTTGCGGTGGACCATCGACTCGGCAAAACGCTCGGCCGAGAGGAAGCCCCGTTGCTCCAGCTCATCCAACACCTGCTCGACCTGCTCGGGCGACTCGGCATGGGGGCCCAGCTTGCGAACCAGCTCCACCCGGGAGTGCTCACGGGCCGCGAGGTATTTCAGGGCCCGCCCCTTGAGGGACAGGCCGGGTCGGGCCGGATGGCCAGGTTTATTCAGCGGCATTCGCTGCGCTGGCACCGTTGCCGCTCAAAGCAGGCGGCAGCAGGGCGATGTCGAGCGATTCGCGGATCTTGTTCTCGATCTCGCGGGCCAGCTCGGGGTTCTCGCGCAGGAATTCGCGGGCGTTGTCCTTGCCTTGGCCGATTTTCTCGCCGTTGTAGGCATACCAGGCGCCAGCCTTGTCCACCACCTTGGCCGT
>JAURXG010000192.1 GCA_030654555.1 Aquabacterium sp. | reverse complement strand
CAGCGTGGCGCCGCGCGCCAGCTGCGACAGGCAGGCGCCGGCAAAACAATCCCCCGCGCCGGTGGCATCCAGCGCGGCCACGGCGTGGCCGGGCAAGCTCAGGCGCTGCTGCCCGTCGCTGATGCGGCAGCCCGCCGGCCCGAGCTTCAGCGCCACGGCGCGGGCGCCCTGCGCATGGGCCCAGTCGAGTGCCGCGTCGGCGTCGTCCAGCCCGGTGAGGGTGTGTATCTCGTCCAGGCCGGGCAGGAACAGGTCGCAATCGGCCAGCACCTGGCGGGTGAGCGCCAGCGCGCGCGCCGGTGGCCACAGCCGCGGGCGGTAGTTCAGGTCGTAGCTGATCCTGGCGCCCGCCGACCGGGCCACCGCGATGGCGGCCAGCACGGCGTCGCAGGCGCTGGTGCTGATCGCCAGCGAGATGCCCGACACATGCAGCCAGCGCGTGCGCGCCAGCAGCGCCAGCGGCAGGTCGGCCGGCGTCATGCGCGCTGCCGCGCTGCCCGCGCGCCGGTAGCTGAACTCGTGGCCGGCCGGCCCGTGGCTGACGAAGTACAGCCCGGTGTCGGCGTCGGCCAGCGTGCGCACGCCCTCGGTGGCCACGCCCTCGGCCGACCACAGCGCCAGCAGGTCGCGGCCGAAGGCGTCGTCGCCCACCTGGCCGACATAGGCCACGCGCGCGCCCAGCCGGGCGGCGGCGATGGCGGCGTTGCTGGTGTCGCCGCCGAAGCCGCGGATGAAGGCGGGTGCGGCCGGGTCGCGCTGGTTGAATTCGATCAGCGGCTCGCCGAAGGCGATGAGGTCGAAGTCGGGCGTGTGGACAGCGGCGTGGATGGGGGCGAGGGCAGGCTCGGACATGGCACGATCATGCCGCGGAACGGCCAAACCGCCGCATGCCTCAGCGCTGGTCGAGCAACACCCCGGCGCACAGCGCGGCGCCCACGACATAGAGCAGCCAGGTGCGCGAGACGGCGTAGGGATAGACCATCAGCGCGACGCCCAGCCAGGTGGTGGTGCGCCGCCCGGTTTGGCGGCCGCGCCGGAACGCGGCCAGGCCGAAGATGCCGAACAGGATCGCGCCGATGAGGTAGAGCGGGCTGGGCAGTTCGAGGCCCAGCGACTGCAGCGCGGCGAGTTCGTTCATGCGCCGCAGTCTGCCTCATCGCGCACACCGTCTCAGACGTCGAAGCGCACCCCTTGCGCCAGCGGCAGCGCGCGCGAGTAGTTCACCGTGTTGGTGGCGCGGCGCATGTAGTTCTTCCAGGCGTCGCTGCCCGATTCACGGCCGCCGCCGGTCTCTTTCTCGCCGCCGAAGGCGCCGCCGATCTCGGCGCCCGAGGTGCCGATGTTGACGTTGGCGATGCCGCAGTCGCTGCCAGCGGCGGCCAGAAAGGCCTCGGCCTCGCGCAGGTCGTTGCTGAAGATCGCCGACGACAGGCCCTGCGGCACGCCGTTCTGCAGCGCGATGGCCTCGTCGAAGGCCGCGTACTTCAGCACATAGAGGATGGGCGCGAAGGTCTCGTGGCACACCACCGTGCTCTGCTCGGGCATGGTCACCAGCGCCGGCGCGGCATAGAAGGCCTGCGTGTGCCCGCCCACCATCACGCGCTCGCCGCCGCGCACCTGCCCGCCCTGGTCGGCGGCCTGGGCCAGCGAGGCCTGCATCGCGTCGAAGGCGGCGGCGTCGATCAGCGGGCCCACCAGCACGCCGGCCTCGCGTGGATCGCCCACCACCAGGCTGGCGCGGGCGCGTTCCAGCCGGGCCACCAGGTCGTCGTGGATGCTGTCGTGCGCGATGACCCGGCGCGTGGTGGTGCAGCGCTGGCCGGCGGTGCCGTAGGCGCCGAACAGGATGCCGCGCACGGCCAGGTCCAGGTCGGCCGTGGGTGCGACGATGATCGCGTTGTTGCCGCCCAGCTCGAGCAGGCAGCGGCCGAAGCGCGCCGCCACCCGCGGGCCCACCGCGCGGCCCATGCGGGTGGAGCCGGTGGCCGACACCAGCGCCACAAGGGGGGCGTCGACCAGCGCCTCGCCCACCGCCGCCCGGCCGATGAGCACCTGGTTGAGGTGGTCGGGCGCCTCGCCGCCGTCGGCGCGATAGCGCGCCAGCGCGGACTCGAACAGCGCCTGCGTGGCCAGCGCGGTCAGCGGCGTCTTCTCGCTGGGCTTCCACACCACCGCATCGCCGCACACCAGTGCCAGCGCCGCGTTCCAGGCCCACACCGCGACGGGGAAGTTGAAGGCGCTGATCACGCCCACCACGCCCAGCGGGTGCCACTGCTCCATCATGCGGTGGCCGGGGCGCTCGCTGGCGATGGTCAGCCCATGCAGCTGGCGCGACAGGCCGACCGCGAAGTCGCAGATGTCGATCATCTCCTGCACCTCGCCCGCGCCTTCGCTGCTGACCTTGCCGGCCTCCAGCGTGACCAGCGCCGCCAGCGTGGCCTTGTGCGTGCGCAGCACCTCGCCGAACAGCCGCACCAGCTCGCCGCGGCGCGGCGCCGGCACCTGTCGCCAGGCGAGGAAGGCACGGTGGGCATGGGCGATGGCGGCCTGCACCTGTTCGGGCGTGGCCTCGTGCACCGCGCCGGTGCTGCGGCCGTCGATCGGCGAGCGGGCGGCCAGGCGGCCGCCGGTGAACGCGGCCTCGGGCACGCCGAGGGCGGTGAGCAGGGTGTGGGCAGTGGTCATGGGCATCTCACGTTGGGCGGCCTCAGCCGATCGACTCGACCTGGCGCGACTGCTGGTAGGCGCTGCCGAAGCGGTTGGCCAGGAAGGCGGGCAACTCTACCTGCTCCTGCCGGATGAAGCCGCGTTGCGGCAGCACGCCTTCGCGGAACAGGTCGACCGCCGCGCAGATGCCCGCCGCGGTGGTGATCTGGATCGCCGACAGCGGCGCGCCCAAGCTTCGATCGGCGAAGATCTTGCGCGCAAACACCTCCTGCAGCAGCTGGCCGTCGCGCAGCCCGCTGACGGTGACGAACACCAGCACCACGTCCTGCATCGTGCCGGGCACGCTCTTGCGCAGGATGTCCTTCAAGGTCTGCTGGTCGTCCTTCAACTGCAGGTCTTCGAGCAGCAGCTTCATCAGCGCCTGGTGGCCGGGGTAGCGCACGCTCTTGTAGTCGAGCGTGCGCACACGCCCTGCCAGCGTGTCGCACAGCGTACCCAGGCCGCCGCTGGTGTTGAAGGCCTCGTACTCGGTGCCGTCCAGGCTGAAGTGCTCCAGGCCTTCGAGCGGCAGCACGTCGAGCTTGTGGCCGTCGCGGATGGCCTCGCAGGGGTGGCAGTACTCGTTGATCAGCCCGTCCACGCTCCAGGTCAGGTTGTACTTCAGCGCGTTGGTCGGAAACGCCGGCAGCGCGCCCACGCGCATCTTCACGTCGTGCAGCGACTCGAAGCCCCGCGTGAGGTGGTGCGCGACGATGCCGATGAAGCCCGGCGCCAGCCCGCACTGCGGCATGAAGGCAGTGGCCGCGCCG
>JAURXG010000179.1 GCA_030654555.1 Aquabacterium sp. | reverse complement strand
ATGATCGTCTACGAGAAGCCCGACGACCGCTTCATGGTGCTGCTGTCGGCCGGCAACCTGAGCATCAGCCAGTCGGTGCGCGAGATCCTGCAGCTCGAGAAGGTGGACCGCGGCCCGCACCACGAGCCGCTGACGATCTGGAACGCCGAGAGCATGTTCGACGCGGTGCGGGTGCTGGGCAGCGCGGTGCGCCGCATCTACGAGCAGGACGGCCCGTCGCTGAAGGCCGCCGGCATCGACTTCAATGCCACGATGATCTTCGGCGGCCAGATCAAGGGCGAGGCGATGCGCATGTTCCTGGTGTACTCGGCCGGCAACTTCATCGAGGCCACGCGCGAGACCTGTTTCTTCCAGGTGGGTGAAAGCAAGTACGGCAAGCCCATCCTCGACCGCGTGCTCACGCCCGCCACGCCGCTGGACGAGGCGGCCAAGTGCGCGCTGGTGTCGATGGACTCCACCTTGAAATCCAACCTGAGCGTGGGCCTGCCGCTGGACCTGCTGGTCTACCGCGAGGGCAGTCTGAAGAGCGACCAGATCGTCTGCATCGACGACCAGAACCCCTACTTCCAGATGATCCACAGCACCTGGGGCCAGCGCCTGCGCGAGGTGTTCGAGGGCATCGCCGATCCGGTGTGGGACGGCAGCGCCGCCGAGCACCCGCTGGCCGCCAGCGGGCGCTACGAGCCGATGCGCAAGATCACGCGCCCGCAAGAGCGCATCGTCTGACCCGGCGGCCGGGCCGGTTGCATCAGCCGCGCACCGCCAGCGCGTTGCCGGTTGCCTCGCTGCGCCAGAGTTCATCGCGCCAGGCCAGGCCGATCGCCAGCGTCAGCAGCAGCCCACAGGCCAGCATCAGGTCGGCGGTCCACACATAGCCGATGCGCGGGATCAGCGCGCCGGCGAACAGCAGGCCCAGCGGCAGCGGATAGATCGCCAGCATGCGCACGCCCATGATGCGGCCCCGAAAGCGCTGGTCCACCGAGCGCAGCAGCAACATCGACAAGGCCAGCATGCTGGTGCTCTGCGCGATGCCGGCGCCCACCAGCAGCACCATCGCCAGCCCGACGTGGGTCGTGGCGACGAAGCCGAACAGGCAGGCGTACCAGGCCACGCAGGCGCCCAGCATCGCGCGGCCGGGCCGCAGCCGGCCACCCAACCCGCCCATCAGCACCGAGCCGATGAGCGCACCGACGGAGAAGCTGGCAATCAGCCAGCCCAGGCCCGTCTGGTCGAGGTGGAACACCTCGCGGGCGGTGTAGGGCATCAGGCCGCCGGTGAGCGGAAACGCGCTCAGGTTCACCAGCGCGGCCACGCACATGGCCGCCAGCAGCCGCGGGCTGTGCCAGATGTAGGCCATGCCTTCGCGCAGTTCGCGCCAGGGCGACGCCGGCAGCGGGGCCGCCTCACCGTCGGGCAGCGCCATGGCGGCGATGGGCGCGTGCCGGCCGGCATCCACCCGCAGCGTGAGCAGGGCACCGGTCAGGTGGATCAACACGATGGCGGCGTAGGCCGCCGCCATGCCGAACGCCGCCACCACGCCGGCACCCGCCAGCGCGCCGGCCACCTTGGCCGAATCCATGCTGGTGCGCGAGATGCCCATGGCCGCCATCAGGTGGCGCGGCGGCACCGTCGCCCCCACCAGCGCGGTGCGCATGCCGATGTCCGACGGCCGGATCATCCCGGCCACCCCGGCCACGCACAGCACCGCGAACACGTTGAGCTGGCCCGTGCTGGCCAGCAGCAGGATCACGCCGGCCAGCAAGGCATAGGCGAAGCGCATGGTGGCCAGCACCCGGCGCAGGCCGACGCGGTCGCCCAGCGTGCCCAGCAGCGGCGAGGCCAGCGTGCCCACGAACTGCAGCGCGCCGAACACCGTGAGCGTCAGCACCGAGCCGGTCTCGACCAGCACGAACCAGCCCAGCACCAGGGTCTCCATCTCCAGCGCCCAGGCCGCACACAGGTCGGCAGGCCATTGGAAGCGGAAGCTGCGGGTGCCGAAGGGTGCCAGGAACGGCGCGCGCGCCAGGGTGCCGGCCATCGGTGGTCAGGCCGCCGTCGGCAGTCGGGGCCGGTCGGCCCGCCCGGCCTGCGCCAGCGCCCAGGCCCCCGCCGCACCGGCGGCCATCCACAGCAGCCACCACGGCGCGCCGTGCAGCGGCGAGGCGGCCAGCAGCGCCA
>JAURXG010000174.1 GCA_030654555.1 Aquabacterium sp. | reverse complement strand
AGGCGCTGGGCCGTGGCCTGCTGCTGGGCGCGCCCTGGCTGATGAAGGGCCTGTCGGTGGTGGGCACGGCGGCGATGTTCCTGGTCGGCGGCGGCATCCTCACGCATGGCATCGCACCGCTGCACCATGCGATCGAGTCGCTCACCGTGGGTGCTGGGTCGCTGGCGGCGACGCTGCTGCCGCTGCTCGCCGATGCGCTGGTGGGCGTCGTGGCCGGCGCGCTGGTGCTGGGCGTGGTGATGGCGGTGCAGCGCCTGCGCGGCGGCGCGCAGGCGCACTGAGCCACGCCGCGCCGGCACGCGCCCAGACCCGGACCCGGACCCGGACCGAGACACGGCATGCTGCCTGCACCACCGCCCGGCGCCGCACGCCGCCCGCCACGCACCGCGCTGCCGGCCGGCATCTGGGTGCTGGGCTTCGTCAGCCTGCTGATGGACATCTCGTCCGAGATGATCCACAGCCTGCTGCCGCTGTTCATGGTCGGCACGCTGGGGGCCAGCGCCTTGGCGGTGGGGCTGATCGAAGGCCTGGCCGAATCCACCGCGCTGGTGGTCAAGGTGTTCTCCGGCGCGCTCAGCGACTGGCTGGGCCGGCGAAAAGGCCTGGCGCTGCTGGGCTACGCGCTGGGCGCCCTGAGCAAGCCGCTGTTCGCGCTGGCCGGCGGGCTGGGCGCCGTGGTGACGGCGCGGCTGATCGACCGGGTCGGCAAGGGCATCCGCGGTGCGCCACGCGACGCGCTGGTGGCCGACATCGCGCCGCCCGACCAGCGCGGCGCGGCCTTCGGCCTGCGCCAGTCGCTCGACACGGTGGGCGCCTTCGCCGGCCCGCTGATCGCCACCGCGCTGATGCTGCTGTGGGCCAACGACTTCCGCGCCATCTTCTGGGTGGCGGTGATCCCCGGCCTGGCCTCGGTGGCGCTGCTGTGGTGGGGCGTGAAGGAGCCGCCGCCGCAGGCCGCGGCGCGGCGCACCAACCCGATCTCGCGCGCCGCGCTGCGCCGCCTGCCGCCGGCCTACTGGTGGGTGGTGGGGGTGGGCGGGCTGTTCACGCTGGCGCGCTTCAGCGAGGCCTTTCTGGTGCTGCGCGCCGAGCAGACCGGCATCCCGCTGGCGGCGGTGCCGCTGGTGATGGTGGCGATGAACGCGGTGTACGCGCTGTCGGCCTACCCCTTCGGCCGCCTGGCCGACCGCATGTCGCACCGCACCCTGCTGGTGCTGGGCCTGGCGGTGCTGATCGCCGCCGATCTGGTGCTGGCCGCCAGCGTGCACTGGGCGGTGGTGCTGGGCGGCGTGGCGCTGTGGGGCGTGCACATGGGCATGACCCAGGGCCTGCTGGCCACGATGGTGGCCGACACCGCGCCGGTCGAGTTGCGCGGCACGGCCTACGGCCTGTTCAACCTGGTCAGCGGCGTGGCGCTGCTGCTGGCAAGCCTGCTGGCCGGCGCGGTGTGGGACCGCTGGGGCGCCGGCTGGACCTTTCTCGTCGGCGCGGCGATCTGCGTGCTGACGCTGCTGGCGCTGGGGCTGAGGCGCCCGAGCTCGACGCTAGGCTCAGCGTAGGGCGGCCCGCGCCGCCGCCACCGCCTGGCCCAGTTCGATGACCGACAGCGCGTAGTAGCTCGACCAGTTGTAGCGCGTCACGGCATAGAAGTTCTGCGTGCCGGCGATGTAGCTGGGCGCGGCGTCGCCGTTCTGCAGTTCGACCAGCGCCAGCGGCCCCGCCGATGCCGCACCGGCGTCGTCGAGCACGGCACCGAGCGCGGCCATCTGCGTGGGCGTGAAGCTGGGCAGGATGTCGGGCGCCAGCAGCGCGGCGCGGTCGGCGGTGTCCACCGGCGGCTTGATGGCATGGTGCGTGGGCAGGCCGCGCTGCCAGCCGTGCGAGGCCAGGTAATGCGCCACGCTGCCGATCACGTCGGCCGGGTTGGCGGCCATGTCGATGTGGCCGTCCTCGTCGAAATCCACCGCAAAGCGGTTGATGCTGCCGGGCATGAACTGGCCCAGGCCGATGGCGCCGGCAAACGAGCCCTTGACCGCGTTGGGCGCCAGCTGCTCGGTGGCGGCCAGCCGCAGGAACTGCCCCAGCTCGTCGCGGAAGAACTCGCTGCGGTCCTTGCGGCCCTTGGGAAAGTCCAGGCTCAGCGTGGCCAGCGCGTCCAGCACGCGGAAGTTGCCGGTGACGCGGCCGTAGAAGGTCTCCACGCCGATGATGCCCACCACCACCGAGGCCGGCACCCCATAACGCTGCTCGGCAGCGTCCAGCCAGCGCGCCTGCGCGTCCCAGAAGGCGGCGCCTGCGCGCACGCGATCGGGCTCGATGAAGCGCGCGCGGTAGGCCGCCCAGTTCTTGGCCGTGCCCGCCGGCGGCGGCATGATCAAGCGGGTGACCACCGGCAGGTAGCGCGCCTGGGCCAGCTGGGCGCGGGTCCAGTCGGCGTCCAGCCCGTGGCGCTCGGCCAGCGTGTCGGCCAATTGCATCGCGTCGTCGCGCCGGCCGTAGGTGACGAGGTCGGGCTCGTGGTCGCTGCGCACCGGCTTGTGGGCCGGGGCTTTGGCGGCCCGGCCGGCACGGTGCTTGGCAGCGGCCTTGGCCGCGGCCTTGGCGGCGACCGGCGAGCGCCGCGTTTCGGCGGCCTGCGACGCGCCAGGCGCCAGTACCGCAGCCAATGCCAGCACCAGCCCCCAGGTCGGCAGGCGCAGGGGTGGGCGGGAAGCGGCGGGACGGTGCATGCGGGCGATTATCCCGGCGCGCCAGCGCCCTCTTCGCGGGCCGGCCTGCGCAGCGTCGTGGCCAGGCGCGAGGTGTCGGCCCACCAGCGCCGGTCGGGCAGGCGCTGGCCGCCCGGGGCGTAGCGCTGGCGGTCCAGCGACTCCAGCGCCTGGGCCAGCGCCTCGCCGGCTTGGCCATGGCGCTGGCGCACCATCGCGGCCAGCGTGCGGGGGGGATGGTGCGGCTGGGCGTCCACCCCAACCGCGCGCAGGCGCTGGCGCAGCCGGCCCTGCAGGCGCTGCCAGGGGTCTTGCCGGTGGCGGTCGATCCAGGCCCACA
>JAURXG010000151.1 GCA_030654555.1 Aquabacterium sp. | reverse complement strand
TCCATGTCGCGAGACGCCGCGCATGGGGCAGTCATCGGGCCGAAGCAAGTGAACGCCGTGGCACCGGCTTCGCCGGGCCACTGGCGTTGCCCCCTTGAGGGGGCGCGCGCAGCGCGTAGCGGGTGTTACACCAGTTTCCCGGTGTACTTCTCGAGCAGGGCCCAGGCCTCGTCGCCGAACTTCTTGTGCCACTCGGCGTAGAAGCCGGCCGAGCGCAGCTTGGCGCGGAACACCTCGGCATCGGTGGTGTTGAACAACATGCCCTTGGCCTTGAGGTCGGCGACCAGGCCGTCGTTGAGCTTGCGCACGTCGTCGCGCTGCAGCAGGCCGGCGGCGTTGACCTTGCGGGTCACGATCTCCTGCAGGTCGGCGGGCAGCCGCTCGAAGGCCTTCTTGATGCCCAGGAACCAGAAGCCGTCCCACATGTGGTTGGTCAGCGAGCAGTATTTCTGCACCTCGTTCAGCTTGGCCGTGGCGATGATGGCCAGCGGGTTCTCCTGGCCGTCGACCACCTTGGTCTGCAGCGCGGTGTAGACCTCGGCGAAGTTGATGGTGGCCGGCGAGGCTTCGAAGGCCTTGAACATCGACACCCAGAACGGGCTCGGCGGCACGCGCATCTTCATGCCCTTGAGGTCGTCGGGCTTGGTGATGGCCGCGCTGCTCGAGGTCATCTGGCGGTAGCCGTTGTCCCAGATCTTCTCGAAGGCAAACATCGCCGACTTGCCCGCGATCTCCTTGCGCACATGGGCGCCCAGGTCGCCGTCCATCGCGGCCCAGACCTGGTTGTAGTCCTTGAACGCGAAGCCCACGCCGCTGATCTGCGCCGACGGCACCAGCGTGCCCAGGATCAGCGGCGACAGGGTGAAGAACTCGATCGCGCCCGAGCGGATCTGCGACAGCATGTCGGTGTCGGTGCCCAGCTGGCCGTTGGGGAACACCTTGAAGTCGATGCGGCCCTTGGACTCGGCGTTGATCTTGGCGGCCATCTCGTTGGCGCGCTGGTTCATCGGGTGCGTCAACGGCAGGTTGTTGGCGTACTTCAGCGTGAACTCGGCCTTGGCTTGCGCGAAGACGGCGGTGGGCACGGCCAGCGCGCCGGCGCTGGCCAGCAGGGTGCGGCGGTTGAGGGTCATGGTTTGTCTCCAGGTGATGGGGGGTGGGTCGGGGAAAGGGTCGCTGGCGGCGGGCCGCCAGTGAGCGTCTGGGTTCGCCAGGCTGCCCGGTGGGCGGACAGCTCAGGTGTCGGTCAGCGGTTGCACCTCGCCGCGCTCAAACAGCAGCGCGCGCACGTCCTTCTTGGTGATCTTGCCGTAGCCCGACTTGGGCAGCGCATCCCAGAAGAACACCTGGCGCGGCCAGCGGTAGCGGGCCAGCCGGCCATCCAGAAAGGCCAGCAGCGCCGCTTCGTCCACGGCAGCGGCTTGCGCATCGGCCGGGGCGCGGCGCACCACCACCGCCACGCCCACCTCGCCCCAGTGGCGGTCGGGCACGCCCAGCACCGCCACCTCGGCCACGCCGGGGTGGGTCAGCAGCACTTCCTCGCATTCACGCGGGTAGACGTTGCTGCCGCCCGAGATGTACATGTCCGACTCGCGGCCGGTGATGTAGAGCAGGCCACGGGCGTCGAGCCGGCCCAGAACCCCGGTGTGGAACCAGCCGCCGCGCAGGGCCTTGGCGGTGGCCTCGGGGTTGTCGTGGTAACCGGCGAACACGGCCGGGCCGCGGCAGCAGATCTCGCCGATCTCGCCGGTGGCCACCGGTTGCAGATCGGCGTCGAGCACCGCCACCTCCATGCCGGTGCGCGGCTTGCCGCACGAGCCGATGTGGGCGTTGGGGTCGGCATCGTCGGCCGAGTGCATGTGCGCGGGCAGCACGGTGATGCAGCCGGTCACCTCGCCCAGACCGAAATACTGCACCAGCACGGCGCCCAGCTTCTGCAGCGCCAGGCGCTGGTCGGCACGGTACATCGGCGCGCCGGCGTAGATCAGGTAGCGCAGCGACGAGTGGTCGTAAGAATCCACCGCCGGGTGCTCGACCAGCATCTTGACGATGGTGGGCACGGTGAACAAATTGCTGACGCGGTGCTGCTGCACCAGTTGCCAGACGACTTCGGGATCGAGCTTCTCGGACGGCAGCAGCACGGTGGCTGCGCCGCGTGCCACGTTCAGCAGCGCGTGGATGCCCGCGCCATGCGACAGCGGTGCCACCGCGATCGACACGTCGCGCTCGTCGGTGCCGGGGATCAGGTCGGCCAGGTGGTTGGTGACCACGAAACCCATCTGGCCATGCGTGAGGATCGCCGCCTTGGGCTTGCCGGTGGTGCCCGAGGTGTAGAAGAACCACAGCGGGTCGTCGTGCGCCACGGTGGCCTCGGCCGGCGCGGCGCCCAGGTGCTGCTGCACCAGCGCGTCGTAGGTGGGCTCGTCGGCGTGCTCAGCGGGCAGCTGGCCGATCCACACCACGTGCTGCAGCGCCGGCGAGGCCGCGCGCACCGCGTCGGCATGTTCGGCGAACAGCGGCTCCACCAGCATGGCCTTGGCGCCGCTGCTGGCGCCCAGCCAGGCCACCTCGCCCGGCGCCAGGCGGAAGTTGGTCGGCACCCACACGCCGCCCATGCGGAACACCGCCCAGGCGCTCTCGAACATCGCCAGGTTGTTGCGGCACTGCAGCAGCACGCGGTCGCCCTTGCGCAGCCCCAGCGCATGCAGCGCGGCGACCAGCGCATCGACCCGCCGGTCGATCTGGGCCCAGGTCCAGCGCTGATCGCCCTGGATCAGCGCGGTGTGCTCGGGCAGCAGCCGCGCGGTGTGCGTGAGCAAGCGCGCCAGGTTGCTGACCTGGGCAGCATGAACCACTCCCGGCATCAGGCGGTTTCCAGGATGCTGAGGTAGTTGGCCACCGCCGCGCCACCCATGTTGAACACCGCGCCTTGTCGGGCGTTGGCGATCTGCATGTCGCCGGCCGTGCCCGAGAGCTGCATCGCCGCCATCACGTGCTGCGACACGCCGGTGGCACCGATCGGGTGGCCGCGCGACTTCAAGCCACCCGAGGGGTTGACGGGCAGGCGGCCGTCCTTGCGGCTGATGCCGTCGAGGATCACGCGGGCGCCCTGCCCGTGCGGCGCCAGGCCCATGGCCTCGTACTCCAGCAGCTCGGCGATGGTGAAGCAGTCGTGCGTCTCGACGAACTGCAGGTCGGCCAGCGTGGCCCCCGCATCCGCCAGGCCACGCGACCAGGCCATCGCCGCGCCTTCGAAGCGCGTGGGGTCGCGGCGCGACAGCGGCAGGTACTCGTTGACCTGGGTGCGCGAGCGCCAGCGCACCGCCGGCGCACTGGCACCGGGCAACGGCGCCATGGCCAACACCAGCGCGGCGGCGCCGTCGGACACCAGCGAACAATCCGACCGCTTCAGCGGGCCGGCAACAAACGGGTTCTTGTCCGACGGGTGACGGCAGAAGTCGAAACCCAGGTCGCGCTTCATGTGGGCGTAGGGGTTGTGCACGCCGTTGGCGTGGTTCTTGGCAGCGATGGCCGCCAGCGCATCGCTCTGGTCACCGAAGCGCTCGAAGTAGCCGCCGGCAATCTGGCCGAACACCCCGGCAAAGCCGCCCGGCGTGTCGCCCTCTTCCTTCACGTACGAGCACTTCAGCAGCACCTCGCCGATCTGGGCGTTGGGCAGCGTGTTCATCTTCTCGAAGCCGACCACCAGCACGCGCTTCAGGCGCCCGCTGCCCAGCGCGTCGAGCGCCGCCCAGATGGCGGCCGAGCCGGTGGCGCAGGCGTTCTCCAGCCGCACCGACGGCACATGGCGCAGCTCGGGAATGGCCACCGCGGCCATCGCGCCGCTGAAATCCTGGCGCACGAAACCGCCGTTGAAGTGGCCGACGAACACACCGTCGATGTCGGCCGGCATCAAGCCGGCGCTGGCGATGGCGGCCAGCGCCGCGTCGCGAAACAGCTGTTCGGCGTCGAGGTTGTCGAGCTTGCCGAACGGGGTGTGGCCCCAGCCGACGATGTGGGGAGTGGACATGGTGGGAGGTCTCCTGCGGGCTGCGCGGGCGCAATCAGTGGTCTACTATTTGAACCTTGCGGCGCACCATGCTTGGGCTGGCCGGCGAGGCAGAGGAAAATTTTAGGTGGTGGCCGGCCGGCAACCGCACCGGCAGCGCGCCAGCGGCATCGAAAGAAGTTCAAATTATGAACCCATCACTAGGGGTTTATGCGCACCGATGATCTGCCCGACAAGCCAGAAACCGCCGGCGCGCAGACCTTGCGCCGCGGTCTGGCGGTGCTGCGGTTGCTGACCCGGGTGGGCCCGGGCGGTTTGCGCATGGGCGAGATCGGTCGCCGCTCGGGCCTGAACAAGGCCACCGCGATCCGGCTGACGCGCACCCTGGTCGACGAGGGCTTCGTGCTGCACGACCAGGCCACCGGCGCCTACCGGCTGGGGCCCGAGGCCTTTGCGGTGGGCCTGGCCGCCGAGCCCAGCTACGAGTTGCAGCGCCTGGCCGTGCCGTCGCTGCGTGCGCTGGCGCTGGAGTCGGGCGACACGGTGTTCTTCACCGTGCTGCACGGCATCGAGAGCATCTGCCTGTCGCGCTGGGAGGGCGACTACCCCATCCGCAACCAGCTGGTGAAGGCCGGCGACCGCTGGCCGCTGGGCGTGGGCGCCGGCAGCTGCGCGATGCTGGCCGCGCTGGCCGACGATGGCATCGCCAACATCCTGGCGCGCAACGCCGCCCAGCGCGCCGCGCACTACCCGGGCTGCACCGACGAGGCCATCCACCGCCTGATCAAGGAAGCGCGCGCCCAGGGCTACTGCCTGAACCCCGGCCTGGTGCTGGAAAGCAGCTGGGCCATCGGCGTGCCGGTGTACGACGTGAACCACCGGCCGGTGGCGTCGATCAGCCTGGCCGCGATCGAAAGCCGGCTGGGGCCGGCGCGGCGAGCGGCGCTGGGCAACCGGCTGATGCAGACCAGCCGCGAGTTGACGGCGCTGCAGGCGGCGGCTCAGCCGGCCAGAACCGCCGCCGCCGGCCCGACTTGCGGCAAGCCCGCCACGAAGGCCCGCACCAGCGGCGATTCGTCGTCGCGCCGCCAGGCGGCGCCATGCTCCACCGGTGTGTCCTCGCCCAGCAGCGGCCGGTAGACCACGCCTTCGCGCTGCAGCACCTGCACGCAGGCCGGCACCAGCGCCACGCCGATGCCGCCCGACACCAGGCTGACGATGGTGTTCATCTGCCGCGCGGCAAAGATGCGCGGCGAAAAGCCATGGCGCATGCAGGCGCTGACCATCGCGTCGAACATCAGCGGGCCGTGGTGGCGCTCGAAGGCCAGGAACTGCTCGCCGGCCAGGCGCTCCAGCGGCACGCGCGGCAGCGCGGCCAGCGGGTGGGCCTGGGGCAGCGCCACGATCAACGGGTCGCGGTTGGTGGCCTGGTAGGCCAGCGTGGCGGGCAGCGTCGGGCTGGCGAAGAGGCAGCCGATGTCCAGCGCACCGCTGTCCAGGTCGGCCAGCATCTGGTCGGTGGTCGACTCCTGCAGCGCCAGCGTCACCCGCGGATGGTCGGCGGTGAAGCGGCGCAGCATCTCGGGCAGGTAGGCATAGGCCGCCAGGCTGATGAAGCCGATCGCCAGCCGGCCGGCCTGGCCCGCAGCGGCATCGCGGCTGCGGCTGCGCAATGCCTCGGTGCGGGCCAGCACCGCGCGGGCGTCACGCAGCGCCTCCTCGCCGGCGGGTGTCAGCGTGATGCGGCGCGAGCTGCGCTCGAACAGGCGCACGCCCAGCTCGGCCTCCAGCTCCTTGATGGCCTGGCTCACCGGCGGCTGTGACAGGTTCAGCCGCGCGGCAGCGCGGCCGAAGTGCAGTGTTTCGGCCACCGCCACCAGGCAGCGCAGGTGTCGCAGCTCCATACATCTGATTCCCGGATCGATCGATTCGAAAATCATACTTCTGCAGAAGATCGACCTTGCCTAGACTGCGCCGATCCGGCGCGACAGCCGCTTTCTTCCAGGAGACGACATGAACACAAGCCTTCCCGCCACCACCCCCGTGGCCGTGGTCACCGGCGGCGCCCGCGGCATCGGGCTGGCGATCGCGCAATGGTTCCTGGCGCAAGGCGGCCGCGTGGCGCTGTGGGACATCGACGCCGACACGCTGTTCAAGGCCGAACAGGCGCTGGACCAGCCCGGCCGCGTGCTGGCGCTGCATGTCGACGTGTCCCAGCCCGACCAGGTGCAGGCCGCCACCGCGAAGACCGCCGCGCACTTCGGCCGCATCGACTCGCTGGTCAACAACGCCGGCGTGGCGGTGTTCAAGCCGACGCTGGACACCACGTTCGACGAGTGGCAGACGGTGATGGCCACCAACTTGAGCGGCCCGTTCCTGTGCACCCAGGCCATCGCGCCGGTGATGCTCAAGACCGGCGGCGGCGCGGTGGTGAACATCGCGTCGATCTCGGGCCTGCGCGCCAGCACGCTGCGCGTGGCCTACGGCACCAGCAAGGCCGCGCTGATCCACCTGACCAAGCAGCACGCCACCGAACTGGGCACCGTGGGCATCCGCGTCAACGCCATCGCTCCCGGGCCGGTGGAAACCGAGATGGCCAAGCAGGTGCACACCCAGGCGATCCGCCGCGACTACTTCGCGGTGATCCCGCTGGCGCGCTACGGCAGCACCGAGGAGATCGCCAACGCGGTGGGCTTCCTGTGCAGCCCGGCGGCCAGCTACATCAACGGCCAGGTGTTGGCGGTGGACGGGGGTTTCGACGGCGCCGGCGTGGGCCTGCCCACGCTGCGCGAGACGCCGCGCCCTGGCGCCTGAGTCAGCGCCGCCGATCCGCCGCCGCGCAGGCAGTGGTCAGACGGCGGTCAAACGGCACTCAGGCGGCGGTCAGTGCGCCAGCCCGCGGCGCATCGATTCGTAGAAGCACACGGCCGCCGCCGCGGCGACGTTGAGCGACTCCTCGCCGCCCGGCTGCGGGATGCGCACCGTGAGCGCGCAGCGCGCCAGCAGCGCAGCCGACACGCCCTGCCCTTCATGGCCCAGCACCCAGGCGCAGGGCTGCGGCAGCGCCGCGCCGGGCAGCAGCTGGTCGGTGTCCAGGCGGGTGCCCACCAGCGGCACTTGAAGCCCAGCCAGATCGTCGGCCTGCAGGCCCTCGATCAGCCGCAGCCCGAAGTGCGCGCCCATGCCGGCGCGCAGCACCTTGGGCGACCACAGCGCGGCCGTGCCCTGCAGCGCCAGCACCTGGCCGACGCCGAAGGCCGCGGCGCTGCGCAGGATGCTGCCCACGTTGCCGGCGTCCTGCACCCGGTCGAGCACCACGCTGGCGGCGGCCGGGTCGATGGCCGGCGCGGCCGGCAGCGCCAGCACGAAGCCCAGCCGGGCCGGCGATGGCAGCACGCTCAGGCCCTCGAACAGCGCATCGGACACCCGCACCACGCGCGGCGCCCACAGCGCCAGCGCGCGCAGCGCCGGTTGCGTCCAGGCGCTTTCGCCCACCACCGCCTGCACCGGGCGCTGGCCACGCTGGCGCAACGCGTCGCACAGGTGTTCACCTTCCAGCCACAGCTCGCCGCTCTTGCGGTAGCCCGCCGGATCGCGCGCCAGCTTGCGCAGGCGCATCAGCAGCGGGTTGTCGCGCGAGGTGATCAGCAGTGGCTCGGTCATCAGGCGCTCCGGTCGGCCACCTCGATCGCCGCGCGCACCGGTGCAAAGCTGCGGCGGTGCACCGCGCAGGCGCCGTGCTGGCGCAGCGCGGCCAGATGCTCGGCCGTGGGATAGCCCTTGTGGCGGGCAAAGTTGTAGGCCGGGTGCACCTCGTGCAGCGCCAGGCACAGCCGGTCGCGGTGCACCTTGGCCAGGATGGACGCGGCCGAGATCGCCGGCACCGTGGCATCGCCCTTGACGATGGCCTCGGCCGGCATGGCCAGCACCGGCAGCCGGTTGCCGTCGACCAGCACCTTGCGTGGCAGCAGGCGCAGGCCGGCCACCGCACGCTGCATCGCCAGCAGCGTGGCCTGCAGGATGTTGAGGCGGTCGATCTCCTCGACCGTGGCCTCGGCGATGCAGCAGGCCAGTGCCTTGGCGCGGATCTCGTCGAACAGGCGCTCGCGCCGGCGCGCGCTGATCACCTTGCTGTCGCCCAGGCCGCGTATCGGCTGCAGCTCGTCGAGGATCACCGCCGCCGCCACCACCGGGCCGGCCAGCGGGCCGCGGCCGGCCTCGTCCACGCCAGCCACCAGGCCGGGCGTGTCCCAGTGCAGCCCCAGCTGCACGGGCACCGGCTCAGACCGCACCGACGACTTGCGCGATGGCATCGGTGGCTTTCTGCGCGGTGTTCTGGCGCAGCCCGTGGTGCAGCGCGTCGAAGCGGCGTTCCAGCGCGGCGCAGCGCGGGGCGTCGTCCAGCCAGGCCAGGCCTTCGCGCGCCAGGGCTTCGGGCGTGGCGGCGTCCTGGATCAGCTCGGGCACGACGAACTCGCCGCACAGGATGTTGGGCAGGCCGAACCAGGGCTGGTAGGCCAGGCGCTTCATGCGCTGCCAGTTCAGCCAGGCCAGGTGGTAAGTGATGACCATCGGCCGCTTGAACAGCGCGGCCTCCAGCGCGGCCGTGCCGCTGGCCACCAGTGTCACGTCGCAGGCGGCCAGGGCCTCATGCGACTGGCCGTGCAGCAAGGTGATGGCCGCGCCATCGGCGTGTTGGGCCAGCAGCGGCTCGACCAGCGGCCGCAGCCCCGGCACCACCGGCATCACGAATCGCAGCCCCGGACGGGCACGCCGCATCAGGCCAGCGGCCGCGATCAGGCGTGGCGCGATGTGGGTGATCTCGCTGCGCCGGCTGCCCGGCAGCAGCGCCACCACGGCATCACCCTCGTCCAGGCCCAGCCGCGTGCGCGCCGCCGCGCGTGGCGGCACCAGCGGGATCGCATCGGCCAGCGGGTGGCCGACGAAGGTGGCCGGTATGCCGTGGCGCTGCAGCAGCGCCGGCTCGAACGGAAACAGGCACAGCACATGGTCGGCCGCGGACCGGATCTTCTGCACCCGCTCACCACGCCAGGCCCAGATCGACGGGCAGACGAAGTGGATCGTCTTGAGCCCGCCCTGGCGCAGCCGCGTCTCCAGGCCGAAGTTGAAGTCGGGCGCATCGATGCCGATGAAGGCCGCCGGCCGCTCGCGCAGCAGGCGGTCGCCCAGCTGACGGCGGATGCGCAGCAGCTCGGGCAGGCGCTTGAGCGCATCGACATAGCCGAACACCGACAGCCGCTCGTGCAGCCACCAGGCATCGAAGCCCTGCGCCACCATCTTCGGCCCGCCGATGCCGGCGGTCTGCAACGATGGCCAGCGGGCTGTCAGCCCCTGCAGCAGCAGGCCGCCGAGCAGGTCGCCCGAAGCCTCGCCGGCGACCAGGCCCAGCTGCATCAGCGCACGATGCCGCGCTCGGCCGCCGCGAGGAAGTCGAGCATCAGCGCCAGGTCGGCCTCGCTGCCGTCGAGTTGGCCACGCAAGGCCTCGATCGCGGCGATGCCCGCGGCCAAGGTGTGGCCTTGCCGGTACAGCAGCCGGTGCATCTGTTTGACCTGCGCGATGCGCTCGGGCGTGAAGCCGCGGCGGCGCAAGCCTTCGGCATTGATGCCGGTGGCCGCGGCCGGGTTGCCGGCGGCGGTGTCATAGGGTGGCAGGTCTTGCGACAGGCGGGTCTGGAAGCCCTTCATCGCATGCGCGCCCACCCGCACGAACTGGTGCACACCCGACAAACCGCCCTGAAACG
>JAURXG010000134.1 GCA_030654555.1 Aquabacterium sp. | reverse complement strand
TCGATGGCGTGGGCCTCGACTACAAGGAGCTGCCGCGCGACGTGAAGCCCGGCGACACGCTGCTGCTCAACGACGGCCTGATCGTGCTGACCGTCGACGCGGTGCGTGGCGAGCAGGTGCACACCATCGTCAAGATCGGTGGCGAGCTGAGCAACAACAAGGGCATCAACAAGCAGGGCGGCGGCCTCACCGCGCCGGCGTTGACGGCCAAGGACATGGACGACATCAAGACCGCCATGGCCTTCCAGGCCGACTACGTGGCGGTCAGCTTCCCGAAGAACGCCACCGACATGGAGATGGCGCGCCAGCTGGCCAACGTGGCCGGCGAGCCCTGGCGCCACAAGCCGGCGATGATCGCCAAGATCGAGCGCAGCGAGGCCATCCCGCAGTTGGAGAACATCCTGCGCGCCAGCGACGGCATCATGGTCGCGCGCGGCGATCTGGCGGTGGAAGTGGGCAACGCCACCGTGCCGGCGCTGCAGACACGCATGATCCGCATGGCGCGCGAGATGGACAAGATCGCCATCACCGCCACGCAGATGATGGAGAGCATGATCGTCAACCCGGTGCCCACCCGCGCCGAGGTCAGCGACGTGGCCAACGCGGTGCTCGACGGCACCGACGCGGTGATGCTCAGCGCCGAAACCGCCGCCGGCAAGTACCCGGTGGAGACGGTCGAGCAGATGGCCGCCATCGCGCTGGAGGCCGAGCGTGCCGAGGACACGCGGCTGGACGCCAACTTCACCGACCGCATCTTCGGGCGCATCGACCAGTCGATCGCGATGGGCGCGCTGTTCACCGCCCACCACCTGGGCTGCAAGGCCATCGTGGCGCTGACCGAGTCGGGCTCGACCACCTTGTGGATGAGCCGGCACAACATCCACGTGCCGATCTTCGGCATCACCACCAAGGCCAGCACGCAGGCGCGCATGGCGCTCTACCGCAACGTGCGGCCGATCCTGACGGCGCTGCACAACGACCGCGACACCGCGCTGGCCGAGGCCGAGCGCGCACTGGTCGACCGTGGCGTGCTGCGCCCGGGCGACACCTACGCCATCACCTGCGGCGAGCCGATGGGCTACCCCGGCGGCACCAACATGCTGAAGGTCTGCCGGGTGGCGTGAAGCGAAGGGGTGTTCAGGCGGGCTCGGCCGCCTGCACACTCTCGACCATCGCCGCGATCGGGGGCGCCATGTTCACCGGCACCAGCTCCACCTCGGGATGCTGGTGCTGAAACACCCGCAGCAGCTCGTCGGCAAAACCATGGCCCACCTCGGCCAGGCCGTCGAAATCAAGCTCCACGCGCCGAAAGCGCTGCAGCCGCGCGGCCACCCGGCGCGCCTGCGCGCGGGAGGCCAGCGCCAGCTGCGGGCCGGTCACCAGCCGCAGCGGCACCACGGTGCGGTCGAAGTCGTAGCCCGCGCCATCCAGGCTGTAGCGGCGCAGCACCGCGTCGAGCGTGCGCTCGGTGTCCAGGCAGATCGCCACGTAGACCGAACTGCCCTGGCGGCAGGCCGGGCGGCCGCGCTGCCACTGCTCGCGCTGCCAGTCGCGCTGCTGGAAGGCCACGTTGTTGGCATGCAGGTCGATGATGTCGGCGATGCGTGCGGTGAAGAACAGGCCGCGGCCGTTGTGGCCGTCGGGGCGTGTGCTCAGCTTGCCCTTGGCCAGCTCGAGCATCGCCTGCACCGGATCGTCGATCTGGAAGGTCTCGCCGATCGCGTCGAAGATGCCGCGGCCGTCGTCGCTGACCAGCATCTGCAGCTGCAGCGGCGTCTGGCGCATCGACACGGTGACCTGGCTGCCGCCGCTGTGGTCGATGGCGTTGTTCAGCAGCTCGGTGAAGGCATGCTGGGCCATGCGCGCCACGGCATCGGGCAGCTCGAAGTGCGGCGCAAAGTCCAGTGCCCAGGGCCGGTCTTCCTGCAGACCGGCCAGCGGGTAGCGCTGCACCACCTGGCGCAAGGCGCCGGGCCGGTAGACCAGCTTGCGCGACGGGCCGTCGCGCTGCAACCACTGCAGGTCGACCAGCCGGCGCAGCAGGCGGCGCGCGCTGGCCGGGCTGCAGGCCAGGCGCTCGGCCAGGTGCTGCGGCAGGCCATCGGGGTGCTGCTGGGCAGCCGCGGTGATCCAGGCGGTGACCTCGCTCAGCGAGGCGCGGGGCGAGACAGCATGGGGCGACGGGGCGCTAGGCATGGGATCGTTCCTTCCGACGGCACCGGGGCCGCCTCCGCAGTATTGAGAATTCCCGACAGGCGCTAACCCTGAAAAGTCAGCCGTTTCGGGCCCAGATCGCTGGCATGACGCTTCGTCGGCCCTGCAGCCCGGGGGTGCGCCAGGTCAGCCCCGCAACAGGCCCGCTCGATACAATCGGCGCCAGTTACGTGGCGGTTTCATCGCCCGGCCGGGCCGCTGGCCAACGCGCCGAGCGGCGCGGACCGACCCCGCCGGTCATTCACCCCTAGCCCAGGACACCCACCATGCCACTCGTCTCGATGCGCCAGTTGCTGGACCATGCCGCTGAAAACCGCTACGGCATCCCGGCCTTCAACGTCAACAACCTCGAGCAGGTGCAGGCCGTGATGCAGGCCGCCGCCGAGGTGGATGCGCCAGTGATCCTGCAGGCCAGCGCCGGCGCCCGCAAGTACGCCGGCGAGCACTTCATCAAGCACCTGATCCAGGCCGCGCTGGAAAGCTGGCCGCAGGTGCCGCTGGTGATGCACCAGGACCACGGCCAGAGCCCGGCGATCTGCCAGGGTGCCATCGACCTGGGCTTCGGCTCGGTGATGATGGACGGCTCGCTGCGCGAGGACGGCAAGACGCCGGCCTCGTTCGACTACAACGTCGAAGTGACCCGCAAGGTGGTGGACCTGGCGCACCGCGTGGGCGTCACCGTCGAAGGGGAGCTCGGCTGCCTGGGCTCGCTGGAGACCGGCGAGGCCGGCGAGGAAGACGGCATCGGCGCGGCCGGCAAGCTGACCCATGCCGAGATGCTGACCGACCCCGAAGAGGCGGCCCAGTTCGTCAAGGCCACCCAGCTCGACGCGCTGGCGATCGCCATCGGCACCAGCCACGGCGCCTACAAGTTCACCCGCAAGCCCACCGGCGACATCCTGGCCATCAGCCGGGTGAAAGAGATCAACAAGCGCATCCCCAACACCCACCTGGTGATGCACGGATCGTCGTCGGTGCCGCAAGACCTGCTGGCCATCATCAACCAGTACGGCGGCAAGATGAAGGAGACCTACGGCGTGCCGGTCGAGGAGATCCAGGAAGCCATCAAGTTCGGCGTGCGCAAGATCAACATCGACACCGACATCCGGCTGGCGATGACCGGCGCGGTGCGCAAGTTCCTGGCCGAGAACCCCGAGAAGTTCGACGCCCGCGAATGGCTGAAGCCCGCGCGTGAAGCCGCCAAGGCGATCTGCAAGCAGCGCTACCTCGAGTTCGGCTGCGAAGGCCAGGGCAGCAAGATCAAGGCGATCCCGCTGGCGACCATCGCCCAGCGCTACGCCAGCGGTGAACTGGCCCAGTTGGTGAACTGATCGCGCCAAGCGCGTGCGCGTCCCGATGGGGCGGCCCGCGCATCCAGCGACTGAAGGGGCCCGATGGGCCCCTTTGCTTTTGGTGCGCGGCACCGCAGGCGCCCACGCCGCCGCCCGCTGCCGGCATGCCTGCGCCAGGACCCCAAAGGCACAATAGACCGATCCCCCTGACGCCCCCACGGACGACCGCCATGAGCACCTCTTCCCTCCTCGAATCCCGCCTGCATTCGCTGCCGCTGCTGGCCCGCGGCAAGGTGCGCGACAACTACGCCGTGGGCGACGACCGCATCCTGATGGTGGCCTCCGACCGCATCTCGGCCTTCGACGTGGTGATGGGCGAGCCCATCCCCGGCAAGGGCGAACTGCTCACGCAGATGGCGCTGTTCTGGTTCGACAAGCTCAAGCATGTGGTGCCCAACCACCTGACCGGCGAGGCGCCCGAAAGCGTGGTGGCACCGGACGAGGTGGCACAGGTGACCGGCCGCTCGATGCTGGTGAAACGTCTGAAGCCGCTGCCCGTGGAGGCGGTTGTGCGCGGCTACCTGGCCGGATCGGGTTGGAAGGAGTACCAGCACAACGGCGAGGTGTGCGGCGTGAAGCTGCCGCCTGGCCTGAAGAACGCCAGCCGCCTGCCCGAGCCGATCTTCACCCCGGCGACCAAGGCCGAGATGGGCGAGCACGACGAGAACATCAGCTACGAGCGCATGGTGGCCATCATCGGCCCGGCGCTGTCAGCCCAGGTGCGCGACACCGCCATCCAGCTGTACCGAGAAGCCGCCGCCTACGCGCTGACCCGCGGCATCATCATCGCCGACACCAAGTTCGAGTTCGGCCTGGATGCCGACGGCACCCTGACCTTGATGGACGAGATCCTCACCCCCGACTCCTCGCGCTTCTGGCCCCTGGAGTCGTACCGGGAAGGCACCAATCCGCCCAGCTACGACAAACAGTTTCTGCGGGATTGGCTGGAAAGCGTGCAGGTGAATGGAAGCCCTTGGAACAAACGCGCGCCGGCGCCGGCGATGCCTGGGGATGTGGTTACCATGACGGCCAGCCGATACAAGTTGGCTTTGTCGACCTTGCGGGGGTAGGTTTCCGATGGACTCAAGACTTTTGGCGACGCTGAATGCGCAAGCAGGCAGCACAAGAGATCCCGTCATTTGGGCACGCGCAGTATGCCGCGCTGCGTCGCACTTTGCCAGGCACGGGCGCACCGACGACGCACTCATATCCATCGGTGTAGTTCGCGCCCAGTTCAAGACTGAACTGCATCACGAGGTCGCCTCTTGGTTAATGTTGGCCGAGGGAGTCTTGCACTACTTTAAAGCGCAAACGCGTGAAGCCTATGACAGAATTCGGCGCGCGTATGGCCTAGCGGTCGCGCTGAGAACTGAATCTGCACTTCCAAGCTGCGCCGCCTGGATGGCTCATATCGAGTTCTTCGATTCAAAATATGATGAGATGGCTAAGCATCTCGAAGAAGCGCTGACATTGGCAGCGCCTGATGACCATCAGGCAAGGGCAAGAGCGTCCCTCGTCTTGGCAATGTCATATCACTTAGCCGATGAGTATCAACTTGCGCGTCCGTGGTACGAGAGAGCAAGACTTCATGCTGCAGCCGAGGGTGACGAAGCGACATTAAGTGCGATGCTTCACGACGTCGCCGCCTACCGCGCATCTAACGTGCGGCTTGTTGATACCTTTGGCGGCGACATTGAGAAGGAGGCCCATCGCGCAAGCATGGAGACCTCGTCTTCTGTGAACTTCGATTCTGCAATTGGGCATAAAGGGCTTGACTTCTTGACTCTGATGCTTCAGGGGCTGATTCTTACAATCAACAAGAAATTCGATGATGCGCTCAATGCATTTGCCTTGATCCATTATGAAAGTGTCCCCGAGAAGATGCGGCCGTCCATAAATGTTGATAGAGCTTGGTGTCTCGTAAATACTGACAGACGTGACCAAGCTTGGGAATTGGCAGAGGCGGCATTGAGTGATACAGAAAAGATCTCGGAAGACGACGAAATAGCTTATGCATACTCGCGACTTTCGCAAATTGCAGCCGAATGCGGGCGCCTCAAGGAATCGGCCGATTTTCGAGGACATGCCGAACGCGCACTTGAACGGCACCGAGCCTTTCAAAGCAGTCTATTGAAAAGACTCGGTGGCCTGACCACAGAAAACAAAAACCCGGCCTAAGCCGGGTCGGAACGAGCAGAACTGGGAAGTCCCTCAGGGCTTGTTCCCGGTAGGGAACGGCCAAGCCGCTGCGGGGCTGAGCGCCGTCTTGGCTGCAGGCGCCGCAGGCGCAGGCGCAGGCGGGGAAGCGGGCGCCTTCTTCGCGGCGGCCTTCTTCGAGGCTGCCTTCTTGGCCGGCGCCGCCTTCTTGGCTGCGGCCGCCTTCTTGGCCGGTGCCGCCTTCTTGACTACCGCCGCCTTCTTGGCCGGTGCCGCCTTCTTGACTGCCGCCGCCTTCTTGGCCGGTGCCGCCTTCTTGACTGCCGCCGCCTTCTTGGCCGGTGCCGCCTTCTTGAC
>JAURXG010000128.1 GCA_030654555.1 Aquabacterium sp. | reverse complement strand
GTGACCGCGTCTTGTTCGGCAAGTACAGCGGCCAGACCGTCAAGGTCGATGGCGACGAGTTGCTCGTCATGCGCGAAGAAGACCTCTTCGCTGTTGTCGAGAAATAAAGCTACTGCGCGACGCGCTGGCGTCGTTGGGCGGCGCTCGACATCCTCACGTACCCCCGTACGTTCCGGTGTCTGCGCTCCGTCCGCCTAGTCAGCCCGCCGCTCGCTACGCTTTCTTTCCCGACAACTGAGCGGTGAACGAAAGCGGTTATCCACCCAGATTCGGAGAATTCCAAATGGCAGCAAAAGACGTAATTTTCGGCGGCGAAGCCCGCGCCCGCATGGTCGAAGGCGTGAACATCCTGGCCAATGCGGTCAAGGTCACGCTGGGCCCGAAAGGCCGCAACGTGGTTCTCGAGCGTTCGTTCGGCGCCCCCACGGTGACCAAGGACGGTGTCTCGGTCGCCAAGGAAATCGAGCTGAAGGACAAGCTCCAGAACATGGGCGCGCAGATGGTCAAGGAAGTCGCTTCCAAGACCAGCGACATCGCCGGTGACGGCACCACCACCGCCACCGTGCTGGCCCAGGCCATCGTGCGCGAAGGCATGAAGTACGTGGCTGCAGGCATGAACCCGATGGATCTGAAGCGCGGCATCGACAAGGCGGTCACCGCCCTGGTCGAGCAGCTCAAGAAGCAGTCCAAGCCCACGACGACGTCTAAGGAAATCGCTCAGGTCGGCACGATCTCCGCCAACAGCGACGAGGAAGTCGGCCGCATCATCGCCGAGGCGATGGACAAGGTCGGCAAGGAAGGCGTCATCACCGTCGAAGACGGCAAGTCGCTGAACAGCGAGCTCGAAGTCGTCGAAGGCATGCAGTTCGACCGCGGCTACCTGAGCCCGTACTTCATCAACCACCCGGAAAAGCAGTCGGCGATCCTCGAGAACCCGTTCGTGCTGCTTTTCGACAAGAAGATCAGCAACATCCGCGACCTGCTGCCGACGCTTGAAGCCGTCGCCAAGGCTGGCCGTCCGTTGCTGATCATCGCTGAAGAAGTCGAAGGCGAAGCGCTCGCCACGCTGGTGGTCAACACCATCCGCGGCATCCTGAAGGTCGTGGCCGTCAAGGCACCGGGCTTCGGTGACCGCCGCAAGGCCATGCTCGAAGACATCGCCATCCTGACGGGCGGCAAGGTCATCGCCGAAGAAGTCGGCCTGACGCTGGAGAAGGTCACACTGGCCGATCTGGGTCAGGCCAAGCGCGTCGAAGTGGGCAAGGAAAACACCACCATCATCGACGGCTCGGGTGCCGCTGCCGACATCGAATCGCGCGTCAAGCAAGTGCGTGTGCAGATCGAGGAAGCCACCAGCGACTACGACCGTGAAAAGCTGCAAGAGCGCGTGGCCAAGCTGGCCGGCGGTGTGGCGGTGATCAAGGTCGGCGCTGCCACCGAAGTCGAGATGAAGGAAAAGAAGGCCCGTGTCGAAGACGCGCTGCACGCCACCCGTGCCGCCGTCGAAGAAGGCATCGTGGCCGGCGGCGGTGTGGCCCTGCTGCGTGCCCGCCAGTCGGCTGGCGCCATCAAGGGTGACAACCACGACCAGGAAGCCGGCATCAAGATCGTGCTGCGCGCGATCGAGCAGCCGCTGCGCGAGATCGTGGCCAACGCCGGTGGCGAGCCCAGCGTGGTGATCAACAAGGTGCTGGAAGGCAAGGGCACCTACGGCTTCAACGCCGCCAACGACACCTACGGCGACATGATCGAGATGGGCATCCTGGACCCGACCAAGGTGACGCGCACTGCCCTGCAGAACGCGGCTTCGGTGGCCGGCCTGATGCTGACCACCGAGTGCATGGTGGCCGAGTCGCCCAAGGAAGAGTCGGCCGGCGGCGGCATGCCTGGTGGCATGGGCGGCATGGGCGGCATGGGCGGCATGGACATGTAAGGTCATCCGGGATGGCTTGCCCATCCCGCTGACCCGATGGGTTGGGACGACGGCCTCGCGGCGGTCGTCCGATCCACCCGGTTCCTGCTTCGCACGCACAGGCCACCTTCGGGTGGCCTGTTTGCTTTTGGGTGGTCAAGCGCGCGCTTTTCGGCGTCTCTTCCGCGCATCGGCCGGGTGGGGGCCGTTGATAATCGCGCCCCATGTCCCACCGGCCGACGCTGCTCGATTTCATCGACGACGAGTTGCTGCGCGCGCCGATGACCATCGACCAGGTCATCGACGTGGTGCAGGAGCAGTGGCGCGGGCGGATGCCGGCGCACGGCCGCGCCGACGCCGATCCGTCGCGTGTGCTCTACCACCACCGCGGCGAGGTGGTGACCCAGGCGCTGGTGACGCTGCGGGCCTCGGCCATGGCCGATCTGCAGGCCGCCACCGCCGACCCGGCAGCGCCGGCGAGGCCCGCCGCCGACGCCAGCGACCTGATGCTGTCGCTGATCGACGAGGACGACGTGGCGGTGGACATCGGCATCGCCCGCTGCACCGAGGCCGTCAAGCTCAAGGCCGAGATCGACCTGCGCGAGCTGCAGACCTACACCTCGGCGCTGGCCAATGACCTCAACGTCTCGCGCGACAGCAACCCGTTCCGGCCCGAGCGCTTCGTGCGCGCGCTGTGGGCGGGTGTGCAGACGCTGCCGCTGTCGGGCGCGCTGAAGGCCGCCTTCATGCAGGCGGCGGCCGAGCCGCTGGCCACGGCCTTGCGCCGGTCCTACGCGGCCGCCCGTCAACGGCTGGAGGACCAGGGCGTCACGCCCGCCAGCTACCGCACCATCGTGGTCAGCGGCAACACCCATTGGGGTGCCAGCCTGTCGCGCTACCAGCCGCCCGACGATCTGCAGCGCCTGCGCGACGGCATGAGCGGGCCGCTCGATGCGCTGACCCGAACGGCCACCCCTGCGGCGCAGTCGCCCCGGGCCGCGCCCGACGCCGCCGCCGCCACTGCCACCACCCGGCCCAGGCCGGCGGCCGGCGGCCCCGATCCCCAACTCATCGAACTGCTGGCGCGCCTGTTCGAGTCCATCCAGACCGACTTCAACCTGGCGCCTGACACGGTGGCCGTGCTGCAGCGGCTGCAGCCCACCGCGTTGCGCGTGGCGCTGCGCGACCCCTCGCTGCTGGACCGCTACGACCACGCGCTGTGGCGCTTCATGGACCAGCTGGCGCACGACATCGAGCTCAGCGCCCCGGCGCAGCGCCTGCGGCTGCTGGGGCTGGGCCGCAACCTGGTGGACCACCTGTCGCAGGCCGAGGCCCGCGACAGCCACGGCTTCGCCTGGGCCCTCGAGCGCCTGCTGGCGGCGCAGCGCCAGGCGCTGGCCCAGGCCGCGCTGGCGGCCGAGGACGACATCCACAAGCTGCAGCGCGTCCTGCTGGCCGAGGCCATGCCCACCACCCGCACGATGCCGCTGGACATCGGCAACCTCGACACCGTGCCGGCCGACCTGATGACCCAACCGGCGCCGCCCGCCGATGCCGCGGCGCTGGGTGCCAGCGGCCTGCCGCCCGGCACCACGCTGCGCGCCTACCTGCAGGGCGAGTGGCGCACGCTGCAGTCGCTGTGGCAGGACGATCACCACGAGCTGACCCTGCTGCGCGAGCCCGCCAGCGACCGGCGCTGGGCCCTGCACCAGCGCGCCCTGGTGCGGCTGCTCAACGAGGGCCTGGCGCACCGCTACAAGGTGCGGTCGCTGGTGCGGCGCGCGGCCGAGAAGGTGTTGCGTGCGCGCTGATCGCCCGCCGGTCGGGGGCGGCCGGCCAGGCTGGCGGTGCCGTGGCCCGCTGCTGATCCTGGCCTGGTGGCTGCTTGCGTCGGTCACGGCCACGCGGGCGCAGCCGCTGGCCGCCACACCGCCGCCAGTGGCCGCCG
>JAURXG010000108.1 GCA_030654555.1 Aquabacterium sp. | reverse complement strand
ACATGGGCCACTTCGGCAAGCGGCCGATCCGCATCGCCTGGTACGGCTTCGTGATGCCGGCGCTGGTGGTCAACTACTTCGGCCAGGGCGCCATGCTGCTGCACACGCCCGAGGCCATCGACAACCCGTTCTACCTGATGGCCCCGGCCTGGGCGCGGCTGCCGCTGGTGTTCCTGGCCACGGCGGCCACGGTGATCGCCTCGCAGGCGCTGATCTCGGCCGCCTTCTCGGTCACCAAGCAGGCCATCCAGCTGGGCATCCTGCCGCGCATGGCGGTGCGCCACACCTCCGTCAAGGACACCGGCCAGATCTACGTGCCCTTCGTCAACTGGGGGCTGTGGGTGTTCATCGTGCTGGCGGTGGGGCTGTTCAAGACCTCGTCGAGCCTGGCCTCGGCCTATGGCATCGCGGTCACGCTGGACATGACCATCACCACGGTGATGACCTTCTTCGTCATCCGCTATGGCTGGAAGTACCCGCTGCTGCCCTGCCTGCTGGCCACCGGCTTCTTCTTCGTCATCGACATCACCTTCTTCGCCAGCAACATGCTCAAGCTGGTGGCCGGCGGCTGGTTTCCCATCGTCATCGGCATCGGCATGTTCACGCTGATGCTGACCTGGATGCAGGGCCGCAAGCTGATGGCCAACCGGCTGCGCGACGACGCCATCGACCTCGACAGCTTCCTCGAAGCCATCTTCATCAGCCCGCCCACGCGGGTGCCCGGCACGGCGGTGTTCCTGTCGGCCGACACCGGCCTCACGCCCAACGCGCTGATGCACAACCTCAAGCACAACAAGGTGCTGCACGAGTACAACCTGTTCGTGGCCGTGCGCCACCACGAGGTGCCGTGGATCGGCTTCGACAGGCGTGTCGAGATGAAGAGCCTGGGCCACGACTGCTGGCAGGCCGAGCTGCACTTCGGCTTCAAGAACGATCCCGACGTGCCCGAGGCGCTGAAGCTGCTGGAGGGCCGCGGCATCCCGCTGCCCGACATGGACACCAGCTACTTCCTCAGCCGCGACATCGTGATCCCCACCTTCGGCGAGGGCATGGCGATGTGGCGCGAGAAGCTGTTCGCCAGCATGCACCGCAACGCCTCGGGCGCGGCCGACTTCCTGAACCTGCCGTCCAACCGCATCGTCGAGCTGGGCGCCAAGGTCGAGATCTGACCGACGGCCGGGCGCAGGCCGCCCGTCCAGCGCCTCAGGCGTGCAGCGTCGCCCCGGCGCGATCCACCCGCACCCAGGCGTTGGCCGGCACGCTCTGCCAGGCGTCGGGGTGCGCATCCAGCGGCTCCGACGCGACGATGCTGCCCCGCGCGCCGCCGCCCACGTACAGCGTCGGCGGCTGGGCGTCGCTGGCGAAGCGGAAGGCCAGCAGCTGCTCGCCATCGGACAGGGCCGCGGCAAAGCGCAGCGGCTCGGCAATGCCCAGCTGGCGCATCAGCGCCTGGGTTTCCTCCAGCACCGCCTGCATCGCCAGCTCGGGCGCCTGGCCGGCCTCGATGCGGGCCAGCGCCAGCAGGAACAGCAGCTCCGAATCGGTGGCGCCGCGGCGCTCGGCGAACAGCGCGTCGGGCAGCTGCGCCTCCAGCGCACGCCGCACGCCGGCATAACCACCGATCTGGCCGTTGTGCATGAACAGCCACTTGCCGTGGCGGAACGGGTGGCAGTTGTGCCGCGCGATGCCGCCCCCGGTGGCCGCCCGCACATGGGCGAAGAACAGGCGCGAGCGCACCGTGGCGCACAGCGCCAGCAGGTTCTCGTCCGACCAGGCCGGCATCACCTCGCGGTAGACGCCGGGCTCGGCACGCTCGCCGTACCAGCCCACGCCGAAGCCGTCGCCGTTGGTCACCGTCTTGGCCTCCTCGGCGCGCAGCGCCTGGCGCACCAGCGAGTGGCGCGGCGCGCACACCACCGCATCCAGGTAGATGGGTTCACCAAGGTAGGCAACGAGTCGGCACATGGGCGCTTTGCGGTCGGTCACTCAGGGGGGTGTGATCGGTTCATCGGCCGCGCGGCGGCTGACTTGAGGCGGGCGGCTATGCTCGCCGCCGGCCCCGCGGTGGGGCGGGGAGGTGCGGTGGTGCTTGGCGATGGCGTGCGGCAGTGGTGCGGGCGATGAGATCGCCCTGGTGGCGTGACCTGTCGCTGTCGGCCGTGGTGGCCGGCTTCGTCGCGGTGCTGGTGGGCTACACCAGCTCGGTGGCCATCGTCTTCCAGGCCGCGCAGGCGCTGGGCGCCACCCCGGCGCAGACGGCGTCGTGGATGTGGGCGCTGGGCCTGGCGATGGGCATCAGCTGCATCGCCCTGTCGCTGCACTACCGGCTGCCGGTGCTCACCGCCTGGTGCACGCCCGGCGCCGCGCTGCTGGCCGCCACCCAGGGCGTGAGCCTGCCCGAGGCCACCGGCGCCTTCATCGTCTGCGCGGTGCTGATCACCTTGTCGGGCCTCACCGGCCTGTTCGAGCGGGTGATGGACAAGCTGCCGATGGCGGTGGCCGCGGCGCTGCTGGCCGGCGTGCTCACCCGCTTCGGGCTGGACGCGGTGCTGTCGGTGCGCAGCGCGCCCGGCCTGGTGCTGGTGATGGCGGCGGCCTTCCTGGCCGGGCGCCGCTGGTGGCCGCGCTACGCGGTGCCGGGTGTGCTGGTGGCGGGCATCGGCGTGGCGGCGCTGCAGGGCCGGCTGGCGCTGGGCGGGGTCGACTGGGCCTGGGCCACGCCGGTGGCCGTGATGCCGGTCTTCACGCTGGCCAGCGTGGTGGGCGTGGCGCTGCCGCTGTTCATCGTCACGATGGCCTCGCAGAACCTGCCGGGCGTGGCGGCGCAGCGCGCGGCGGGCTATCACATCCCCGTCTCGCCGGTGACCACCGCCACCGGGCTGGTGACGCTGGTGCTGGCGCCGTTCGGCGCGTTCGCCATCAACCTGGCGGCGATCACGGCGGCCATCTGCATGTCGCCCGAGGCCCATGCCGACCGCGCCAAGCGCTACACCGCGCCGGTGGTGGCCGGCCTGTTCTACACCGCGCTGGGCCTGGCCGGCGGTGCGGTGGTGGGGCTGCTGGCGGCATTTCCGAAAGAGCTGGTGGCGGCGGTGGCCGGGCTGGCGCTGCTGGGCACCATCGCCGGCGGGCTGGCCGCGGCGCTGAAGGAGGAGCGCCACCGCGACGCCGCCACCGTCACCTTCCTGGTCACGCTGTCGGGCCTCAGCATGGCCGGCATCGGCTCGGCGTTCTGGGGCGTGGTGGCCGGCAGTCTGACGCTGGCCGTGCAACACTGGCGGCCCCTTCGATAGACCACCGAGCCCGCCATGAAGCTGCTGTTCGTTGCCGACCCGCTGGAGTCCTTCAAGATCTACAAGGACACCACCTTCTCGATGATGCGCGAGGCCGCGCGCCGCGGCCACCAGCTCTGGGCCTGCACGCCGGCCGACCTGGTGTGGGTGCGGGGTGCGCGCGTGGTGGCGCGCGATGCCCGCGCGATCACGCTGACCGGCGACGCCGAGGCCTGGTTCGACGTGGTCGCCGAAGGCGAGCTGGCGCTGGCCGACACCGACGCCATCGTGATGCGCAAGGACCCGCCGTTCGACAGCGAGTTCTTCTACGCCACCCACCTGCTGGGCCAGGCCGAGCGCGAAGGTGCCAAGGTCTTCAACAAGCCGGCGGCGCTGCGTGACCACCCCGAGAAGCTGGCGATCCTGGAGTTTCCGCAGTTCATCGCGCCCACGCTGGTGACGCGCAGCGAGCAGGCGGTGCGCGCCTTCCATGCCGAGCACCAGGACATCATCCTCAAGCCGCTGGACGGCATGGGCGGCATGGGCATCTTCCGCGTCGGCCCCGACGGGCTGAACCTGGGCAGCATCACCGAGACGCTGAACCAGGGCGGCGCGCAGACGGTGATGGTGCAGAAATACCTGCCCGAGATCGCCCAGGGCGACAAACGCGTGCTGGTGATCAACGGCGAGCCGGTGCCCTTCAGCCTGGCGCGCATCCCGCAGGGCAGCGAGATCCGCGGCAACCTGGCGGTGGGCGGCAAGGGCGTGGCGATGCCGTTGACCGACCGCGAGCGCGAGATCGCCACCGCGCTGGGCCCGATCCTGGCCGGGCGCGGCCTGCTGCTGGTGGGCCTGGACGTGATCGGCGACTGCCTCACCGAGATCAACGTCACCAGCCCCACCTGCTTCCAGGAGATCACCCAGCAGACCGGCTTCGACGTGCCGGCGATGTTCATCGACGCGCTGGAGGCGGCCCTGAAGTGAGCCTGGATCATCTGCTGACCGCGGGCGCGCACTTCGCGCCCGAGTACGACGGAGGCCTGAGCAACCACCTGCCGATGGCCCTGGTCGCGCTGCACAGCCTGGGCGCCGACGCGGCGCGGCTGGCCGCCTTTGCCGCCGCTTACGCCCCCCGGCTGGAGCCCGCCCCCGCGGCGCAAGCCTGGCCGGCCGGTGATGCCTGGGCCGCCCGCTTCGGCGATCCGACATCCTGGCCGGCCTACCGATCGCTGTTCGGCGACTGGATCGAGGCCGAAGGTGCCGCCGACGTGTTGTCGCAGGCGCTGCCGATGTTGATGCCGGGCTGCGGCGCGGCCGCCTTCCACGGTGCGATCCGCGTGGCCAGCGCGGTGCGCGCGGGCCACCGTGGCGAGCTGGCCGACGCGCTGGCCTACTGGGCCTGCCGCCACCTGCCGCTGGGCGGGCTGCCCGAGGCGCCCGGCCGGGTGCTCGACCCGCAAGCGCTGCTGCGCCGCCTGCACGCCGGGCGCTCGCGCAAGCGCCTGATCTTCGAGCGCATGCAGGCCGCCGCGCGCAGCCCCGCGCTGCGCGCCGAGGTCGCCCGCCTGGCCATCGACGCGCGCACGCTCGAACGCCTGGCGCGCCTGTCGGCCCGGGCCTACGCCGGCAGCGGCAACTTCACCGCGCTGCACCTGCTGACCGCCTGCCACGCGATGCGCGTGCTGCAGGGCTTCATCGACGACCGCAGCACGGCCCTGCGCTGGTTCTGGCAGGCCTGGGCCAGCGCGGTGGTGGCCGCGGGCCTGAAGCGCCTGCCGCCCGCACCGCTGCGGGCCTGGGACCGCATCGTGCCGGTGGCGCTGGCCTCGGACGACGAACACCGGATCAAGCTGGTCGACAGCTGCCGCGCCGAAGAACAGGCCTGGGGCGGCGACGACTGGCGCCGTGCCGCCTCCCGCGCCACGTCAGGCGTCGTCGCCTGACCCGCCTCGGCCGGCTGAACCCGAACACCCTCCCACCAAGGACCCCACCATGAAGACCAAAGCAGCCGTGGCCTGGAAGGCCGGCGCCCCGCTGACCATCGAAGAAGTCGACCTGCAAGGCCCGCGTGAGGGCGAGGTGCTGGTCGAGGTCAAGGCCACCGGCATCTGCCACACCGACTACTACACGCTGTCGGGCGCCGACCCCGAGGGCCTGTTCCCCGCGATCCTGGGCCACGAAGGCGCCGGCGTGGTGCTCGAGGTGGGCGCCGGCGTGCCCTGGCTCAAGCCCGGCGACCACGTGATCCCGCTCTACACGCCCGAGTGCCGCAACTGCAAGTTCTGCCTGTCGCGCAAGACCAACCTGTGCCAGGCCATCCGCTCGACGCAGGGCAAGGGCCTGATGCCCGACGGCAGCTCGCGCTTCTCGATCGGCGGCAAGCCGATCCTGCACTACATGGGCACCAGCACCTTCGCCAACCACATCGTCGTGCCCGGCATCGCGCTGGCCAAGATCCGGCCCGACGCGCCCTTCGACAAGGTCTGCTACATCGGCTGCGGCGTCACCACCGGCGTGGGCGCGGTGCTGTTCACCGCCAAGGTCGAAGCCGGTGCCAACGTGGTGGTGTTCGGCCTGGGCGGCATCGGCCTGAACGTGATCCAGGGCGCCAAGATGGTGGGCGCCGACAAGATCATCGGCGTCGACCTGAACCCGGCGCGCGAAGCCATGGCCCGCAAATTCGGCATGACGCACTTCATCAACCCCAAGGAGCATGCCAACGTGGTCGATGCCATCGTGCAGCTGACCGACGGCGGCGCCGACTACAGCTTCGAGTGCATCGGCAACACGAAGGTGATGCGCGACGCGCTGGAGTGCACCCACAAGGGCTGGGGCCGCAGCATCATCATCGGCGTGGCCGAGGCCGGTGCCGAGATCAGCACGCGGCCGTTCCAGCTGGTCACCGGCCGCAAGTGGGAAGGCTCGGCCTTCGGCGGTGCGCGCGGCCGCACCGATGTGCCCAAGATCGTCGACTGGTACATGGACGGCAAGCTCAACATCGACGTCCTGATCACCCACAATCTCAAGCTCGATGACATCAACGAGGGCTTCGACCTGATGAAGCGCGGCGAGTCGATCCGCAGCGTGGTCGAGTTTTGAGCGTGACCTGGGAACTGCTGTCGGAGCACGCCAGCTTCGGCGGCGTGCAGCGCTTCCACCGCCATGCCTCGGCCGAGATCGGCCTGGCGATGCGCTTCGGCCTGTACCTGCCGCCACAGGCGCTGGCCGGGCAGCGCGTGCCCTTGCTGGTCTACCTGGCCGGCCTGACCTGCACCGAAGAGACCTTCACGATGAAGGCCGGCGCGCAGCGGCTGGCCGCCGAACTGGGCCTGGCCCTGCTGATGCCCGACACCAGCCCGCGCGGCGCCGGCGTGGCGGGTGAAGCCGACGGCTGGGACTTCGGCGTCGGTGCCGGCTTCTACCTCGACGCCACGCAGGCGCCCTGGTCCACGCACTGGCGCATGGAGTCTTACCTGCTGCGCGAGTTGTTGCCGCAGGTGGGGGCGCAAGCCCCGGTGCTGCCCGACCGCACGGGGATCTTCGGCCACTCGATGGGGGGCCACGGCGCACTGACGCTGGCGCTGCGCCACCCCGGTGTGTTCAAGAGCCTGTCGGCCTTCGCGCCGATCTGTGCGCCGAGCTCATGCCCCTGGGGCATCAAGGCCTTCAGCGGCTACCTGGGCGAGGACCGCGGCAACTGGGCGGCGCACGATGCCAGCGCGCTGATGGCCGCGCAGGCCGCCGCGCCTTACCCGCACGGCATCCTGATCGACCAGGGCCTGGCCGACAAGTTCCTGGCCGAGCAGTTGCACCCCGAGGCCTTCGAGGCCGCCTGCGCCGCCGTCGGCCAGCCGCTGCTGCTGCGCCGCCAGGCGGGCTACGACCACGGCTACTACTTCATCGCCAGCTTCGTCGACGACCACCTGCGCCACCACGCGCGCCAGCTGGTGGGCTGAGGGCGCGCGCGCCAGCGTGCGGCGGCCGGCGGGCCGGGCGGCGACAATGCGCGCATGGCCCTGCTCTCCCTCTCCAACGCCCACCTCGCTTTCGGCCATTTCGCCCTGCTCGATGGCACCTCGCTCTCGCTCGACACCGGTGAACGCCTGGGCCTGATCGGCCGCAACGGCGCCGGCAAGTCTTCGCTGCTGAAGGTCATCGCCGGGCTCGAGAAGCTCGACGACGGCCTGCTGCAGATGACCCAGGGCGTGCGCATCTGCTACGTGCCGCAGGAGCCGGTGTTCGAGCCCGGCCACACGGTGTTCGAGGCGGTGAGCGAAGGCGTGGCCGAGGCGCGTGCCGTGCGCCAGGCCTATGAAGAACATGCCGACGGCGTCGACCTGGACGCGCTGCAGACCCGCATCGAGGCGCTGGACGCCTGGAACTGGGAGCAGCGCGTGGACACCACGCTGGCCCAGCTGCACCTGGACGGCAGCCGCGAGATCGGCCAGCTCTCGGGCGGTATGAAGAAGCGCGTGGCGCTGGCCCAGGCGCTGGTGGCGGTGCCCGACGTGCTGCTGCTCGACGAGCCCACCAACCACCTCGACCTCGATTCGATCGCCTGGCTGGAAGACCTGCTGCGCGGCTTCAAGGGCAGCGTGATGCTGATCACCCACGACCGCGCCTTCCTCGACGCGGTGGCCACCCGCATCGTCGAGCTCGACCGCGGCATCCTGCGCAGCTACCCGGGCAACTTCAGCACCTACGAGAGCACCAAGGCGCGCGAGCTGGAGGACGAGGCGCTGGCCAGCGCGCGCGCCGACAAGCTGCTGGCGCAGGAGGAGGTGTGGATCCGCAAGGGCGTGGAGGCACGCCGCACCCGCAGCGTGGCCCGCATCCAGCGCCTGGAGGTGCTGCGCGCGCAGCGCCAGGCGCGGCGTGATTCACTCGGCCAGGTGCGGCTGGAGATCGACAGCGGCGCGCCCAGCGGCAAGATCGTGGCCGAGCTGACCGATGTCTGCATGAGCTTCGGCGACAAGCTGATCGTCAAGGACTTCAGCGCCACCATCCTGCGCGGCGACAAGATCGGGCTGGTCGGCCCCAACGGCGCGGGCAAGACCACGCTGCTCAAGCTGATCCTCGGCGAGCTGACACCCACCAGCGGCAAGATCCGCCAGGGCAGCAAGCTGGAGGTGGCGTACTTCGACCAGATGCGCGCCGGGCTGGACCTGAACGCCACGCTGGCCGACACCATCAGCCCGGGCAGCGAGTGGATCGAGTTCAATGGCCAGCGCAAGCATGTCATGAGCTACCTCAACGACTTCCTGTTCTCGCCCGAGCGCGCCCACAGCCCGGTGCGCACGCTCTCAGGCGGCGAGCGCAACCGCGTGCTGCTGGCGCGGCTGTTCGCGCTGCCGGCCAATGTGCTGGTGCTCGACGAGCCGACCAACGACCTCGACATCGACACGCTCGAGCTGCTGGAAGAACTGCTGCAGAACTACGCCGGCACGGTGTTCCTGGTCAGCCACGACCGGCGCTTCCTGGACAACGTGGTCACCAGCACCCTGGTCTCCGAGGGCGACGGCAACTGGCGTGAATACGAAGGCGGCGTCGAGGACTGGCTGGTCCAATCCCGCCGCGCCCAAGCCCTGCGCAAATCCGACGCCAGCAAGGCCGCTCGTGCCGATGCCGCGCCTGAAGCGCTCCCCGTGGTCGCCGCCCCCGCACCGGTCGTGGCTGCGGCAGCCCCCGAGGTGGCCGCCAAGCGCAAGCTGAGCTACAAGGAGCAGCGCGAGCTGGACGAGCTGCCCGCCAAGATCCAGGCCCTGGAGACCGA
>JAURXG010000103.1 GCA_030654555.1 Aquabacterium sp. | reverse complement strand
GGGCGGCGCCTACCAGCAGCCCAAGCTGGTGCTGTTCCGCGGTGCCACGCCCACGGCCTGCGGCACCGGGCAGACGGCGATGGGGCCGTTCTACTGCCCGGGCGACCAGAAGGTCTACATCGACCTGGCCTTCTACCAGACGCTGCGCGACCGGTTGGGCGCGCCCGGCGACTTCGCGCAGGCCTATGTCATCGCCCACGAGGTGGGCCACCATGTGCAGCACCTGCTGGGCATCACCGAGAAGGTGGACGCCCAGCGCGGCCGTATCCCCGAGGCGCGCCAGAACGCGCTGTCGGTGCGGCTGGAACTGCAGGCCGATTGCCTGGCCGGCGTGTGGGCGCACCATGCGCACCGTTCACGCCAGGTGCTGGAGCAGGGCGACGTGGAAGAGGCGCTGAACGCCGCGGCGCAGATCGGCGACGACCAGCTGCAGCGCCAGTCGTCGGGTGCGATCCGGCCCGAGAGCTTCACCCATGGCACGAGCGCGCAGCGGGTGTCGTGGTTCAAGCGCGGGCTGGGCGGCGGCCGCATGGCCGAATGCAACACCTTCGACGCACGCGCGCTGTGAGCTTGCGCTGACGCGCCCGCCGCGCGCCGGGCGCGGGGTAAAAACGCCGTTGTGCCGCCGCGTTGGCTGGCAGGAGGTACTGCATGGCCGCTCCGTCCCACGCCCATGAGCGCATGCTGGCGCTGCGCAGCGCCGGCAAGGGCAAGGTCGTCACCGCCGCCGAGGCGGTGGCGCTGCTGGCCGATGACGACATGCTGGCCACCGGCGGCTTCGTCGGCATCGGCTTCGCCGAGAACCTGGCGGTGGCGCTGGAATCGCGCTTCCTGGCCAGCGGCACGCCGCGCCACCTGGGCCTGGTGTATGCCGCCGGCCAGGGTGACGGCGCCCACCGCGGCCTCAACCACCTGGGCCATGCCGGCTTGGTGGGGCGGGTGATCGGCGGCCACTGGGGCCTGGTGCCGGCGCTGCAGAAGCTGGCGGTGGCCGGCGACATCGAGGCCTGGAACCTGCCGCAGGGCGTGATCTCGCACCTGTTCCGCGACATCGCCGCCGGCAAGCCCGGGCACCTCAGCAAGGTGGGGCTGGGCACCTTCGTCGATCCGCGCCACGGCGGCGGGGCCATCAACGAGCGCAGCACCACCGAGCGGGTGCGGCTGATGCCCATCGACGGCGAGGACTACCTGTTCTACAAGGCCTTCGCCATCGACGTGGCCTTCATCCGCGGCACCACGGCCGACACCGACGGCAACGTCACGATGGAGCGCGAGGCGCTGACGCTGGAGGCGCTGGCCATCGCGATGGCGGCGCGCAATTCGGGCGGCATCATCATCGTGCAGGTCGAGCGGCTGGCCGAGGCGCATTCGCTGAATCCGCGCCAGGTCAAGATCCCCGGCGTGCTGGTCGATTGCGTGGTGGTGGCCGAGAAGCCCGAGTACCACCCGCAGACCTTTGCCGAGCCCTACAGCGCGGCCTTTGCCGGCGAGGTGCGCGTGCCCGCGAGCGAGGTGCAGCCGATGGCGCCGGGCGCGCGCAAGACCATCGCCCGCCGCGCCGCGCTGGAACTGCGCCCCAACCAGGTGGTGAACTTAGGGATAGGCATGCCCGAGGGCGTGGCCGCGGTGGCGGCCGAGGAGCGGGTGATCGACCTGATCACGCTGACCGCCGAGCCCGGCGTGATCGGCGGCATCCCGGCCGGCGGGCTGAACTTCGGCGCCGCGGTCAACACCCAGGCCATCATCGACCAGCCCTACCAGTTCGACTTCTACGACGGCGGCGGGCTGGACATCGCCTTCCTCGGCCTGGCGCAGGCCGATGCCGAGGGCAATGTCAACGTCAGCAAGTTCGGCAAGCGGCTGGCGGGGGCGGGCGGCTTCATCAACATCAGCCAGAACGCGCGCACCGTGGTCTTCGTCGGCAGCTTTGCCGCCGACGACAAGACCGGCGGCAAGGGCCACCGCAAGTTCGTCAAGGAGGTCGAGCACCGCACCTTCTCGGGCCGCGAGGCGCTGCGCCGCGGCCAGCGCGTGCTGTACGTCACCGAGCGCTGCGTCTTCGGCCTGCACGCGCTTGGCCTGGCGCTGCTGGAGGTGGCGCCGGGCATCGACCTGCAACGCGACATCCTCGACGCGATGGCCTTTGCGCCGGTGATCGAGGCGCCGCTGCCGCTGATGGACGCGGCGATCTTCCGCGACGAGGCGATGGGCCTGCGCGCGCGATTGCTGATGCTGCCGCTGGCCGATCGCTTTCACTTCGACGCCGCGCAGAACACGATGTTCATCAACTTCGAACACCTGTCGGTGAAGAACCGCTTTGACGTGGAGGCGGTGCGCGGCGCCATCGAGCGGCAGCTGGCGCCGCTGGGGCAGAAGGTCTATGCCGTCGTCAACTACGACCACTTCGCGCTCGACCCCGACGTGGCCGACGACTGGGCGGCGATGGTGCGGGTGCTGGTCGACCGCCACTACCTGGCGGTGACGCGTTACACCACCTCGGGCTTCCTGCGCGCCAAGCTGGGCCCGGCGCTGGCCGCGCGCGGCGTGGCGCCGCACATCTTCGAGAGCGCCGGCGAGGCGAAGGCTGGGCTGAGAACCGGGTGAGACGCGCGTCAAGCAGACGCCGCGGAACCGGCTTTGCCGGGCCGCTGGCGTCGCCCCCTTTGGGCCGAAGCGCCGCGGGCGCCTCGGGTGGTCAGCCCGTGTTCCGGAGCCCGGCCGCCACGCCGTTGATCGAGATGTGGATGCCGCGCTGCAGCCGCTCGTTGGCCGGATCGCCTTCCTTGCGGTTGCGGTAGCGCCGCATCAACTCCACCTGCAGGTGGTTCAGCGGGTCGAGGTACGGAAAGCGGTGCTCGATCGAGCGTGCCAGCGCCGGGTTGCTCTGCAGCCGCTCGGGCTCGCCGGTGATCAGCGACAAGGCATCGTGGGTGCGCTGCCACTCGGCCTTGATCGCGCCGAAGATGCGCTTGCCCAGCCGCTTGTCCTCGACCAGTTCCACGTAACGCGCGGCGATGCGCAGGTCGCTCTTGGCGAGCACCATGTCCAGGTTGGACAGCAGCGTGCGGAAGAAGGGCCACTGCTTGTGCATCTTCTGCAGCAGCTTGAGCCGCTCGTCGCGCTCGGCGCCGGTGCCGAGGAAAGCCTCGATCGCCGAGCCGAAGCCGCACCAGCCCGGCAACGCCACCCGGCACTGGCCCCAGCTGAAGCCCCAGGGGATCGCGCGCAGGTCCTCGATGGCTCGCGTGGCCTTGCGGCTGGCCGGGCGCGAGCCGATGTTCAGCTCGGCGATTTCGCGGATCGGCGTGGCCGAGAAGAAGTAGTCGGTGAAGCCGGGCGTCTCGTAGACCAGCCGGCGGTAGGCGGCGTAGCTGGCGTCGCTGATGGCCGCGGCCGCCTCCAGGAAGGCCTTGGGCGCACCCGGCTTGCCGCCGGTCTGGCTGTGCAGCAGCGTGGCTTCCAGCGTGGCAGCCACCAGGGTCTCGAGGTTGCGGCGGCCGATCTCGGGGTTGGCGTACTTGCTGCCGATCACCTCGCCCTGTTCGGTCAGGCGGATCTGGCCGTTCACCGTGCCGGGCGGCTGCGCCAGGATGGCCTGGTAGCTGGGGCCGCCACCACGCCCCACCGTGCCGCCGCGGCCGTGGAACAGCCGCAGCGTGATGCCATGCACCTGGCGCAGCGGGCCGAACAGGCCCACCAGCGCCAGCTCGGCCTGGTACAGCTCCCAGTTGCTGGTGAAGAAGCCACCGTCCTTGTTGCTGTCGCTGTAGCCCAGCATGATGTCCTGCTCGCCGCCGCTGCGCACCACCAGCTCGGTGATGCCGGGCAGGGCGTAGAACTCGCGCATGATGGGCTCGGCCAGGCGCAGGTCGGCGATGGTCTCGAACAGCGGCACGACGATCAGCGCGCACCGGGCGCCACCGGCGCCCGTCGTGGGGTCGGCGCCTTCGTCCAGCGTGCCGGTGACGAGGCCGCATTCCTTCATCAGCAGCAGCACCTCCAGCAGGTCGCTCACCGATTCGGTGTGGCTGATAATGTAGTGGCGCAGCGCCTCGCGGCCGTAGCGCGCCAGCATCAGCCGCGCGGCCTCGAAGATCGCCAGCTCGCTCTGTGCCAGTTCGCTGTAGGCCGCGCCGTGCACCCGCAGCGGTCGGGCGTCGTCGAGCAGGCCCATCAGCAGGCTGCGCTTGGCGGCTTCGTCCAGCGACGAGTAATCGCCGTGCAGGCGCGCGGCCTTCAGCAACTCGGCCACCACGGCCTCGTGCTTGTCGCTGCTCTGGCGCAGGTCGACAGTGGCCAGGTGGAAGCCGAACACCTGCACCGCGCGTTTCAGCGGCGCCAGCCGCGGCGCCACCAGCGCCTGGGCATGGTGCGACTGCAGGCTGGCCTCGATCACCGCCAGATCGGCGAGGAACTGCGCCGGGTCGGTGTACGGGTCTTGCGGCGTCACCGCATGGCGCAGTGCCTCGGTGCCGGTCAGCGCATGCAGCGTGGCGGCCAGCCGGGCGTAGATGCCGATCAGCGCGCGGCGGTAGGGCTCGTCCTCGCGGTGCGGGTTGCGGTCGGGCGAGGCATCGGCCAGCGCCTGCATCGCCGGCGTCACGCCGGCCAGCATCTGGCTGATCGACAGCTCGGCGCCCAGCTCGTGCACCTCGGTCAGGTAGAAGCGCAGCGCCACCTCGCTCTGCCGGGCCAGCGCCATGCGCAGCGTGTCGGCGCTGACGTTGGGGTTGCCGTCGCGGTCGCCACCGATCCACTGGCCCATGCGCAGGAAGCTGGGCACCGCAAAGCCGGCCAGGTGCTCCTCGATCTCGCCATACAGCTTGGGGATCTGGCGCAGGAAGGTGCTCTGGTAGTACGACAGCGCGTTCTCGATCTCGTCGGCCACGGTCAGCTTGGTGTAGCGCAGCATGCGGGTCTGCCACAGCTGGGTGATTCGTGCGCGCATCAGCGCCTCGTTGTCGCGGCGTTCACGCTCGACGTGCAGCTCGTCGCGCGTGCCGATCAGCTCGGCGATCGCGCGTTCGGCATCGAGGATGCTCTTGCGCTGCACCTCGGTGGGGTGGGCGGTGAGCACCGGCGAGATGTAGGCCTGGGTCAGCATCTGCGCCACGTCGGCCGAGCGCACGTCGGCCTGGTGCAGCCGCTCGAAGCTCAGCGCCAGCGAGCCCTCCTGCTGGTGGCCTTGCCGCTCGTGGTGCAGCCGGCGGCGCACATGGTGGCGGTCTTCGGCGATGTTGGCCAGGTGCGAGAAGTAGCTGAAGGCGCGGATCACGCTCACCGTCTGGTCGGCCGAGAGGTTCTTCAGCAGCCGGTCGAGCACCCGGCCGGCCGAGGCGTCCTTCTTCAGCCGGTAGCCCACCGAGAGTTGCCGCACCCGCTCGATCAGCTCGAAGGCCTCCTTGCCCTCCTGCTCGCGGATCACGTCGCCCAGCAGCCGGCCGAGTAACCGGATGTCTTCCATCAGCGGCTTGTTCTTGGCGGCGGCGTCGTTGGCCTCGACCAACTTGCCGGGCGATCTGGCCGGTTTGGCCACGCGAGAGGGGCGGGTTCCGGTGGTGGCGGTGGATGGCATTCGAGGGCTCCCGTCTTGTAACCAAATTACCAATCGGCGGCGATCGCCGGCATCGTAGCAGCCCGCGCACGGGCCGGCGAGGGCGGGCGCGGTGGGCCTCGGCTCCTAGCGATAATCGGGCCACCATGACGTCATCCCCCAGCCAGGCCAGCGCGCCCACCACCCTGATCGCCACCCGCGAGAGCCGCCTGGCGCTGTGGCAGGCCGAGTACGTGCGCGATCTGCTCCAGGCGCGCTTCGGCCTGGCGGTCGGCCTGCTGGGCATGACCACCCGCGGCGACCAGATCCTCGACCGCGCACTCAGCAAGGTGGGCGGCAAGGGGCTGTTCGTCAAGGAGCTGGAGGTGGCGCTGGAAGAAGGCCGCGCCCACCTGGCGGTGCATTCGCTGAAAGACGTGCCGATGGAGCTGCCCGAGGGCTTCGTGCTGGCCGCGGTGCTGGAGCGCGAAGACCCGCGCGACGCCTTCGTCTCGAACCACTACGCCTCGGTGGCCGAGCTGCCGCAAGGCGCGGTGGTCGGCACCAGCAGCCTGCGCCGCGTGGTGCAGCTGATGAACCTGCGGCCCGACCTGCGCATAGCGCCGCTGCGCGGCAACCTCGACACCCGGCTGCGCAAGCTCGACGAAGGCGGCTACGACGCCATCGTGCTGGCGGCGGCCGGCCTCATGCGGCTGGGCTTGGCCGAGCGCATCCGCGCCCGCTTCGACGAGGTGGCGATGATCCCGGCCGCCGGCCAGGGGGCGCTGGGCATCGAGGTGCGCAGCGACGCCACCGCGTTGCGCGCGCAGCTCGCTCAGCTGGTGCACGCGCCGACCTGGCTGTCAGTGCATGCCGAGCGTGCGGTGTCGCGCGCGCTGGGCGGCAGCTGCAGCATGCCGCTGGCCGCGCATGCGGTGTGGCAGGGCGACCTGCTGGTGATGAGCGCCGCGCTGGGCCATGCCGAAGACACCGCCCGCTCGCTGCTGCGCACCCAGGCCCAGGCCCGGGTGCCGATGGCCAGCGACGCGGCTGCCACCGCCGCGGCCAATGCGCTGGGCGAACAGGCCGCGGCGCAGCTGCGCGCGCTGGGCGCCGACACCTACCTCGCCGCTGCGCCGGCCTGAAGCGCCCCGGCGGCTCTGCGTCGCCCGTGCGCGCCCGCGATGTCTGCATTGACCCCCCCCACGCCGCCCATGCCGCCGTTGGTGCTGGTCACCCGGCCGCAGCCGCAGGCCGACGAGTGGGTGGCCCGGCTGCAGGCGCTGGGGGTGCCGGCGATCGCCTTGCCGCTGATGGGCATCGCCGCGCCGGCCGACGTCGCGCCCGTGCAGGCGGCGTGGCAGGCGATCGCGCAGCGCGGGGGTGCTGGCGAAACACCGGCGCTGGTGATGTTCGTCAGCCCCAACGCGGTGGCGCGTTTCTTCGCGCTGCGCCCAGCCGATGCGGCCTGGCCCGCCGGCGTGCTGGCGGCGGGGGTCGGACCCGGCACCCGCGTGGCCTTGCTGCAGGCCGGCGTGCCCGAGGCGGCCGTGCGCACGCCGACCGAGGCCGGCGGCCAGTTCGACTCGGAGGCGCTGTGGGCGTTGCTGCAGCCGCAGATCGACTGGGCAGGCCGCAGCGTGCTGATCGTGCGTGGCGAGGGCGGCCGCGACTGGCTGGCCGACACGCTGCGCCAGCACGGTGCCACGGTGCGCTATGTCGAGGCCTATCGCCGCACCGTGCCGGTGCCCGATGCGGCGGGCCGCGCGGCGCTGCAGCGGGCGCTGGCGCATCCGGCGGCCTGCTGCTGGTTGTTCTCCAGCAGCGAAGCGGTGGGCCACCTGCCGGCGCTGGCACCGCGGGCCGATTGGTCGCGCTCGCATGCACTCGCCACCCATCCGCGCATCGCCGAGGCGGTGCGCCAGCTGGGCATGGTGGATGTGCGGCAGGTGGCCCCCTCGCCGCAGGCGGTGGCCGAGGCCGTGCAAGCCGGGTCGGCACCCTGAACCGCGCCGCCTGTGGCCGCCGGCCCGCCCGGGCCCCCTCGATACAATGAGCCTCACCGTGACCGACAACGCCGCCCCTGCCGTCGAACCCGCAGCGCCACCCGCCCCCGCCGCGGCCGCCGCAGGAGCCCCCGCCGGCATCACCCTGCCCAACAGCTGGCTGCTGGCGGCGGCCGTGACGGGTGCGTTGAGCGTCGTCGCGATCACGCTGGCGCTGCTGGGCCAGCAACGCATCAAGTCGCTCGAACAGGAACTGGTGCGCCGCCAGCAGGACAGCCAGGGCCAGGCCATCGAGGCCCGCGCGATGGCCCAGCAGGCGCAGGAGGTGGCCCGTGCGGCCGAAAACAAGCTGACCCTGCTCGACGGCCGCGTGGCCGAAACCGCCCTGCAGCGCAGCCAGCTCGAAGAGCTGATCCAGCAGCTGTCGCGCTCACGCGACGAGAACGTGCTGGCCGATGTGGATGCGGCGATCCGCGTGGCCGTGCAGCAGAGCGCCATCACCGGCAGCGCCGAGCCGCTGGCCGCGGCGCTGCGCCAGTCCGAAGAGCGGCTGGCACGCATGAACCAGCCGCGCATCGAGCGGGTGCGCCGGGCGCTGTCGCGCGACCTGGACCGGGTGCGCGCCGTGGCCGTCACCGACATCGCCAGCCTGACCATCAAGCTCGACGAGGCGGTGCGCAGCGTCGACGAATTGCCGCTGCTGGCCCAGCCCGAGCGCAAGCCGGCGCTGGCGGCACGCCCGGGTGCACGCGCGGCGTCGGTGCCGGCGTCGGCGGCGTCGGCGGCATCGCCGCCCGGCCTGTCGGTCGGCGCCTGGCTGTCGTGGCTGCAGGCCCAGGGCGCCTGGATCGGCGACCGCGTGTGGGGCGAGGTCAAGAGCCTGGTGCGCGTGACGCGCATCGACAACCCCGAGGCCATGCTGGTGGCGCCCGAGCAGGCCTGGTTCCTGCGCGAGAACCTCAAGCTGCGGCTGCTCAACGCCCGGCTGGCGCTGCTGTCCCGGCAGTTCGACACGGCCCAATCCGACCTGCGCGATGCGCAATCGTCGCTGGATCGCTACTTCGACCGCAGCGCGCGGCGCGTGGTGGTCACCGCCGACCTGGTGCGCCAGGTGGCCGGCCAGGCACGCCAGATCAGCCTGCCGCGGCCCGACGAGACGCTGGCCGCACTGGCGGCCGCGCAGGCGGGCCGTTAGGCCGCACGGGCGACGTCATGCGCAATGTCGTCTGGCTGGTGCTGCTGTTCGTGGTGGCGGTGGTGGCCGCGCTCACGCTGGGCGACAACGCCGGCATGGCGTCGTTCTACTGGGAGGGCTGGCGGCTCGACCTGTCGCTGAACTTCTTCATCGTGGCCGCGCTGGCCACCGGCTTTGCGGTGGTGACGGCGGTGCAGGCGGTCAACGCGCTGATCGGCCTGCCGGCGCGCGCCCGCGAGTGGCGCTTGCTGCGACTCGAACGCGCCGCCCAGGCCGCCCTGCGCGAGGCCC
>JAURXG010000101.1 GCA_030654555.1 Aquabacterium sp. | reverse complement strand
GCCACATCGTCAGCGGATTGACGGCCCAGTACAGCAGCGCGCTGCCCAGGCTGCACAGCACGGCCGAGAACAGCAGCGCCTGGGCGGTGCTCAGCTCGCCCTTGGCGGTGGGCCGCCAGGCGGTGCGCGCCATCTTGCTGTCGATGACCTGCTCGACCAGGCAGTTGAAGGCCGCCGCCGCGCTGGCCACCAGCCAGATGCCCACGGTGGCCGGCACGGCCAGCCGCAGGCTGGGCCAGCCCGGCTCGGCCAGCAGCATCCCGATGACGGCGCAGAACACGATCAGCTGCACCACACGGGGCTTGGTCAGCGCCATGTACTGCCGCCAGCGGCTGGCTGCGGACGCGGGGGTGAGGATCGAGGCGGTCATGGGCGCAATTCAGAATTCTAGGCAGTGCGGGGGCCCGCGCTGCGGGCCTGGGTGCGGGCCGGGGTGGGTTCGCCTTGCGGCCGCGCCTGCCCCGCTGCAGCGCGGCTGCGCGCCCACAACGAGGTGAGCACGCCCACCAGGCCGGCAGCACCGGCGCTGTGGGCCAGCGCCGCGACGATGGGCCAACCCAGCACCACGTTGGACAGACCGCTGGCGGCCTGCCACAGCGACAGGCCGACCAGCACCTGCGCATAGCGGCGGGCCACCGGATCGGGTTCGCGCCACAGCCGCACGACCAGGGCCACCAGCGCGGCAAAGGCCAGCAGCGCAAACAGCCGGTGCGCCATGTGGATCGCCACCAGCGCCTCGAAGGGCAGGTAGCCGCCATGGCCGGCGCGGCCCAGCTCGCGCAGCAGCGTGAAGCCATGGCCCGCGTCCATCGCCGGCCACCACTGGCCATTGCAGGCCGGGAAGCCGGTGCACGCCAGCACCGCGTAGTTGGTGCTGACCCAGCCGCCCAGCGCGACCTGCAGCGCCACGGCGCCCAGCACCAGCGCCACCCAGCGCGCCAGGCGCGACGGGTGGGCCGGCGAGCGCGCCAGCGGCCGGTTGGCAAACGATTCATGCTGCAGCACCAGCAGCGCCAGCAGCACCATCGCGCCCAGCAGGTGCAGCGTGACCACCGCCGGGTACAGCTTGAGGGTGACGGTGTACTTGCCGAACAGCCCCTGCACGATCACCCAACCCAGCGTGAGCACGGCCCACCAGGCCGAATGCGGCAGTACCGCGCGCGCGCGCCAGCTCACCGCGGCCGACACCAGGATCAGCGCCCCCACGGCCATCGCCAGGTAGCGGTGCAGCATCTCGATCCAGGCCTTGGCCGCGGTGACCGGGCCGCTGGGCAGGGCGGTCTGGGCCGCGTGGATGTCGGCCCGGGCCCCGAACGGGCTGGCCTCGCCGTAGCAACCGGGCCAGTCGGGGCAGCCCAGGCCCGAATCGGTCAGCCGCGTGAAGGCGCCGAAGACGATCAGGTCGAAGGTGAGGAACAGCGTGATTGCCGTCAGCGCCGCCAGGCGCCGCTGCACCGTGGCCCCGCGCTGGCGCAGCCACCACCACGACAGCGGCAGCAGCGCCACCAGCACCGCCAGCGCCAGCAGGCGCAACAGCGGCGTCAGGTCGACCAGGCTGGTGGGCTGCATGCCACCGCCCTCAGGGCCGTTCCGGGGCCGAGCCCGCCGCAGATGCCGGCGCCGGCGCCGCGCCGAGCAGCTCCTGGCGGCCCGGCTTGTCCCAGCCCGCCGAGCCGCGCATCAGGCGGTCGATGTCGCGCTTGAGCTTGGTCGGATCGGCATCGGCCGGTGCACGCATCATCCACTCGCCGAGCGGATCGACGATGTAGAGGTGGTCTTCGAGCGCGTGGCCCGGCGCGGGTTTCAACCAGGCGGCCACCACGTCGCGCGGCAGGCGCAGCACGTTCATGGCGGGAGTGGCCTGCAGCGCCTGCAGCAGCTGAGGCGACGGCGCCGCGTCGTCGATCACCAGCCACAGCTTGTCGATGCGGTCGCGTTCGCGGCCGGTCATCTCGCGCAACTGGCGCTGCATGAAGAGGCGCCGCTCGCAGGCGGTGTTGCAGGCGCCGCTGTCCACCACCACCAGCAGCCATTGCCCGGCCAGGCTGCGCAGCGGTTGCGCCGTGTCTTGCAGGGTGTGTGCAGCCACGGCCGGCATGCCCACCGTGGGCTGGATCAGATCGCTGTAGGCCGTGCCCGAGCCGCTGGGCCGGGCCACGTAGTACAGGAAATAGCTGGCCATCACCGGCGCCGCGCACACCGCCAGCACGGCCAGCATCTTCAGTCGGCCGCTGGCGCGCTGGCGCGTGAGGGCGTCGCGTGGCTGCGGCAGGGAATGCACGGTCAGGCCCAGGGGCTCGGAGGGTTCGGTCATGCGCGAGGGGAGGAAGAAGACGACGGGTGAAACCGTGGACGGAGGAACTGAAACCAGGCCGTCAAGCCCAGCACCAGCGCGCACAGCGCAAACCACTGAAAGGCATAACCCTGGTGCTTGCCGACATCCACCGCCACCGCCGGCCATTGCCGCAGCAAGCGGTCGTCGGCCAGCGGCTGCGGCGCGGCGGTGGTGTTGTCGCCAGGGGCCGGCCGGGTGGCGTCGGACTGCTGCACCGACCAGGGCCGCAACGCCACGCCGATCTCCTGCGCAAACGCCACGACATCGAGATTTTGCCGGATCGGACCGGCTTCTGCGCCGGCCAGCGCCAACAGCTTGGCCGGCGGCGGGGCCATGCGGCCGGCCACCAGCACCTCGCCCGGCTGATCGGGCAGCGGTGCCAGACGGGTACGGTCGTTGAAGTCACGCGGCATCCAGCCGCGCTGCACCAGCACCGCGTCGCCCGGCCCCAGCAGCAGCGGCGTGACGATGTAGAAGCCCTGCCGCGCGTTCATCTGCCGGTTGTCCAGCGCCACCGTGCGATCGGCCAGCCAGCGACCGCGCAGCACCACCGGCCGGTAATGCTGCGCCTGCGCCGCCTCAGCGTCGCGCGGCAGTTGCGCCTGCGGCAGCGGCGGCAGGCTGCCGCGCGCCTCGATGCGCGCCTGCAGCGCGAGCTTCTGGTCGGCGCGGTCGAGCTGCCACCAGCCCAGGCGGGCGGTGACCCCGCTGGCCAGCAGGGCCGCGACCAGCACCACCGCACGCCGGCGGGACGACCCCCACGATGGCCCGGCGTTCAGCATGCCGCGCGCCGCACCGGATAATCGGCCACCATGAAATCCGTGATCGTCATTGCCCTGGTGCTGGTGCTGGCCTCGCTGGCCGGTGCCGGCTTGTTCATGTTGCGCAAGGGCGGCGACACCACCTCGCGCGATGCCCGCATGGCGCGCGCCCTTGCGCTGCGGGTGGGCCTGTCGATCGCGCTGTTCCTGTTCATCCTGCTGGGCTGGTACATGGGCTGGATCAAGCCCACCGGCCTGCCCATGGGCGGCTGAGCGGCCCAAAAACAAACGCCGCTCAGGGCGGCGTCTTGCGGGGGCGCCACCCGCGGCCAGGCGGCCCGCGGGTGTGGGCCGTTCGGGCTCAGAGCCAGTACACCAGGAAGTACAGGCCCAGCCACACCACGTCCACGAAGTGCCAGTACCAGGCGGCACCCTCGAAGCCGAAGTGGCGCTCGGGGGTGAAGTGGCCCTTCTGCAGCCGCAGCGTGATGAACAGCAGCATCAGCATGCCGACGAACACGTGGAAGCCGTGGAAGCCGGTGAGCATGAAGAAGGTGGAGCCGAAGATGCCCGAGCTGAGCTTGAGGTTCAGGTCGCGGTAGGCATGGATGTACTCGTAGGCCTGGAAGCCGATGAAGGTGACCCCCAGCGCGACGGTGATCCACATCCAGGCGATGGTCTTGGCGCGGTTGCCGGCGATCAGCGCATGGTGCGCGATGGTCAGCGTCAGGCCCGAGGTCAGCAGGATGGCGGTGTTGATGGTCGGGATCGGCCAGGGGCCCATCGTGGCGAACGGCTCGACCGTGCCGGCCGGCGACGCGGTGATGCCGCCGCCTGCGCTGGGCCAGATGGCCTTGAAGTCGGGCCACAGGATCTGGTGGTCGAGGTTGCCCAGCATCGGCAAGGCATGGGCACGCGCCCAGTACAGCGCGCCGAAGAAGGCCGCAAAGAACATCACCTCGGAGAAGATGAACCAACTCATGCTCCAGCGGTACGACACGTCGATGCGCTCGGAGTACAGGCCGCTCTCGCTCTCGCCGATGGCCTGCTTGAACCAGACGAACAGCGTCGACAGCCAGATCACCATGCCCAGCAGCAGCGAGTAGGCACCCCAGCCGACGCCGTTGATCCATTGGCCGGCGCCCAGGATCACGAAGAACAAGCCCAGGGCGGCCATCGCAGGATGCTGCGACGGGCTGGGCACGAAGTAATACGGGGTGACCCCATGGGGCGTCGCTGCGGACATCTTGTGTGTTCTCCTCGAGACCTTGCTTGAAATTTCAGAAACTGGATGCAGTTCGGATGCCGGCTCAGACGGCCACGCCGCTGCCCACCACCCACTGGACCAGCAGCACGAGCGCGGCGATGAACAGCCCCGCGCCGATGATGCCGGCAATGATCACATGCACCGGGTTGAGCTTCGCCACGTCCTGCGCATAGTCGGCAGAACGCCGCACGCCGAAGAACGACCAGGCCACCGCCCGCATCGTCTGCAGGAACGAGCCCTTGCGGGCCGCTGCGTGCTTGATGTCGCCGCTCACGAGCGCTTCTCCACCAGGGCCGGCGCGGGCACCACGACCGCCGGGCCGGCAACCTTGCCCGCCACCTCGAAGAAGGTGTACGAGAGGGTGATCGTCGTCACGTCCTTCGGCAGCTTGGGATCGACGTAGAACACCACCGGCCATTCCTTGCGTTCACCGGGCTTGAGCGTGTACTCGTTGAAGCAGAAGCACTCGAGCTTGTTGAAGTGTGAGCTGGCCTGCATCGGCGCGTAGCTGGGGATGGCCTGCGCAGCCATGGTGCGGTCCTGCCGGTTGCGGAACTCGTACATCACGGTGGCCATCTCGCCGGGGTGCACCTTCAACGAGTTCACCGCCGGCTTGAAATCCCAGGGCCCGCGCGAGTTGGCGTCGAACTCGATCGTGATCGTGCGCGAGGTGTCGACCTGGGTGTTGGCCTTGCGCGCACTGGCCGAGGCCAGGCCGGCCGAGGTGACGCGCTCGCTGACCGACAGCACGTTGATGCCCAGCGCGTCGCAGATGGTGCGGTACATCGGCACCAGCGCATAGCCGAAGCCGAACATCGCCAGCGCGATCACGCCCAGCTTGCCCAGCATGCGACGGTTGTCGCGGTGCAGACTGGAGAGCATCGAGGACAGGGCCATGGCGACGGTGGTGCGCGGACCTCGGGCTCAGCGCCCGAGCACCACGATCTTGGCGACGAAGCCGACGAAGAACACGATCGCCACCGAGGCCAGCACCAGGGCCAGCCGCAGGTTGGCCTTGCGCTGCGGATCGGACGGGAGGCCCATGCGCGTCAACCTGCCGGCGTTCAGGCCAGCACCTTGGTGGCGGTGGCGTCGAGCTTGGGCGGATTCTCGAAGGAATGGTAAGGGGCCGGCGACGGCAATTCCCATTCCAGCCCCTCGGCGCCTTCCCAGGGCTTGGCGGCGGCCTTGGGGCCCTGGCCGCGCATCATCGGGATCACGACGAAGACGAAGAAGTACACCTGCATCAGGCCGAAGCCGAAGGCGCCGATGGACGCCAGCGCGTTGAAGTCGGCGAACTGCATCGGGTAGTCGGCGTAGCGGCGCGGCATGCCGGCCAGCCCGAGGAAGTGCATCGGGAAGAAGGTGACGTTGAAGAAGATCAGCGAGCCCCAGAAGTGGATCTTGCCGCGCGTCTCGGAATACAGCACGCCGGTCCACTTCGGGCCCCAGTAGTAGACGCCGGCGAACAGCGCGTACAGCGAGCCGGCCACCAGCACGTAGTGGAAGTGCGCCACCACGTAGTAGGTGTCCTGCAGCTGGATGTCGATCGGCGCCATCGCCAGGATCAGGCCGGTGAAGCCGCCGATGGTGAACACGAAGATGAAGCCCACGGCCCACAGCATCGGCGTCTCGAAGGTCATCGAGCCACGCCACATCGTGGCGATCCAGTTGAAGATCTTCACGCCGGTGGGCACCGCGATCAGCATCGTGGCGTACATGAAGAACAGCTGGCCCGTCACCGGCATGCCGGTGGCGTACATGTGGTGGGCCCAGACGATGAACGACAGGATCGCGATCGACGCGGTGGCGTAGACCATCGACGTGTAGCCGAACAGGCGCTTGCGGGCGAAGGCCGGGACGATGGCGCTGACGATGCCGAACGCCGGCAGGATCATGATGTAGACCTCGGGGTGCCCGAAGAACCAGAAGATGTGCTGGTACATCACCGGGTCACCGCCGCCGGCGGGCGAGAAGAAGCTGGTGCCGAAATGGCGATCGGTCAGCGTCATCGTGATGGCACCGGCAAGCACCGGCATCACCGCGATCAGCAGGTAGGCGGTGATCAGCCAGGTCCAGCAGAACAGCGGCATCTTCATCAGCGTCATGCCGGGCGCGCGCAGGTTCAGGATG
>JAURXG010000068.1 GCA_030654555.1 Aquabacterium sp. | reverse complement strand
CTGTTCAGCGCCTCGTCGTCGGGCCTGCAGGACGCCCTGGCCGCGCACTGGTGGGCGCAGGGCTGGCTGCCGGCGCGCGCGGCGCTGCCGGTGGCGGCCCCGGCGCCGGCCATCGCGGTGGTCAGCGGCAGCTGCTCGCCGGTGACGGCCGGGCAGATCGGCTGGGCCCGCGCCCACGGCTTTGCCGCCGACCGGCTGGCCATCGACCGCGTGCTGGATGCGGCGCAGCGTGAGGCCGAGGTTCAGCGCGCGGTGCAGGCCGCGATCGATGCGCTGGCCGCGGGCCGCAGCCCGCTGGTGTTCTCGGCCGAAGGGCCCGACGACCCGGCGGTGCGGGGTTTCGATGCCAGCGCCGCCGCCGTGGGCCTGTCGCGCGGTGATGCCGCCGAACGCGTCGGCCAGGCGCTGGCCGAGGTGATGCGCCGCCTGCTCGACTGCCAGCCGGCTCTGCGCCGTGTCGTGGTGGCCGGCGGCGACAGCTCGGGCGCGGTGGCCGGTGCGCTGGACATCGCCGCGCTGCAGGTGCTGGCCGGGCTGGCGCCGGGGGCGCCGCTGTGCCGTGCGGCGTCGGCGCTGCCGGCGCGTGATGGGCTGGAGCTGGTGCTCAAGGGCGGCCAGATGGGCGGGGCGGCGTTCTTCGGCCAGGTGCTGCAGGGCCGGGCATGAAGCGCCGCTGCGCTATTCTCGGCCGATGAGTGTCGAGCAGATCCAGCGCCGCAAGCTGTTCCAGGAAGTGCTGGACCGGCTGCTGCAGCGCATCCGCAGCGGCGAGCTGGCGCCCGGCGACCAGCTGCCGTCCGAGCGCGACCTGATGGCCTTCTACGGCGTGGGCCGGCCGGCGGTGCGCGAGGCGCTGCAGGCGCTGGCCAACTCGGGCATCGTCGAGATCGCGCATGGCGAGCGGGCGCGCGTGGTGGTGCCCACGGCCCAGCTGCTGATCGCCCAGGTGGCCGGCGGTGCGCGGCACCTGCTGCGCAGCCAGCCCGACATGCTGGCGCACCTGAAGGAGGCCCGCGTGTTCCTCGAGACCGGGCTGGCCCGCACCGCGGCCGAGCGCGCCACGGCCGACGACGTGGTCCGGCTGCGCCGGCGCCTGGACGAGCACCGCGCGGCGATGGTCGAGCTCGACCAGTTCCTGCTGCGCGACATGGCCTTCCACCGCGAGATCGCGCTGATCAGCGGCAACCCGATTTATCCGGCCATCGTCGAGGCGCTGTTCCACTGGGCCAGCGAGTACTACCAGACCATCGTGCGCGCGCCCGGCGTCGAATCGCTGACGCTGGCCGAGCACCAGCGCATCGTCGAGGCCATCGCCGCGCATGACGCCGACGGCGCGGCCACGGCCATGCACGAACACCTGACCCGCGCCAATGCGCTGTACGGCCGTGCGGCCGCCCCCGACGCCCCGGTGGTGCTCGGCCCCTGACCCGACGGCGACCTGCCCCCATGACCGACAATCCCTCCTCAGCCAACGCGGCCCTGGCCGGCGTGCGCGTGATCGACCTGACCAGCGTGGTCTTCGGCCCCTACGCCACCCAGGCCCTGGCCGACTACGGCGCCGACGTCATCAAGGTCGAGGGGCCCGAAGGCGACAGCACCCGCCGCATCGGCCCGGCGCGTGAACCCGGCATGGCCTCGATCTTCCTCGGCGCCAACCGCAACAAGCGCAGCGTGGTGCTGGACCTCAAATCCGACGCCGGCCGCGCGGCCCTGCTGGCGCTGACCGACAGCGCCGACGTGTTCATCCACAACGTGCGGCCGCAGTCGCTGCAGCGTCTGGGGCTGTCGGCCGAGGTGATGCGCGCGCGCAACCCGCGGCTGGTGTTCGTCGGCCTGCACGGCTTCGGCGAGCAGGGGCCTTATGCCGGCGCGCCGGCCTACGACGACATCATCCAGGCGCTCAGCGGCGCGGCCGACCTGATCCATCGGCAGTCGGGCCAGCCGGGCTACTTCCCCACCATCGCCGCCGACAAGGTCTGCGGCCTGACCGCCGTGCACGCGGTGCTGGCCGCGCTGTTCCAGCGCGAGCGCAGCGGTCAGGGGCAGGTGGTGGAGGTGCCGATGTTCGAGAGCATGGCCTCGTTCCTGCTCGTCGAGCACCTGTACGCGCGCCACCTGCAGACCGGCCCCGACGCCGGCGCCCCCACGGCGGCCGACGTGGGCTACCCACGCTCGATGGCGCGCACCCGCCGGCCCTACCGCACCGCCGACGGCCATGCCTGCGTGATGCCCTACTCCGACGAGAACTGGCGCCGCTTCTTCGCCGCGGTCGAGCGGCCCGACCTGGCTGCCGACCCGCGCTTTGCCACGCTGTCGCTGCGCACCCGCCACATCGAGGACCTGCTGGTGCAGCTCACCGCGATCATCGAGCAGCAGCCCAGTGCCCACTGGCAGGCGCTGTGCGAGCGGCTGGACATCCCGTTTGCGCCGATCAACCGGCTGCACGACCTGGAGCACGACCCGCACCTGCAGGCGGTGGGCTTTTTCCAGACGCTGACCGACCACGACGGCCAGGACCTGCGCTTCACCCGGCCGCCGGTGCGGCTGTCCGCCAGCCAGGTGCCGGCCACGCTGCCGCCGCGGCTGGGCCAGCACAGCGCCGAGGTGCTGGGCAGCCTGGGGCTGGCGCCCGAGCTGCTGGCGCAGCTGCTGTCGCCCGCGCCCGGCGCCGCACCCGGCACCGCACATTCGTCCGACGCCGAGCCCGACCTCGGCCCCGACGCCGCGGTGCGCACACCGGGCTGAGCGATGCCGGCCGCCCATCTCGTCGGCGTCGGCCTGACGCCCTTCGGCCGCCACGAGGGCGCCAGCGCGCTGGACCTGATGGCGCGCGCCGCGCAGTCGGCCCTCGACGACGCCGGCCTGGCCCGCGCTCAGGTCGACGGCCTGCTGTGCGGTTATGCCACCACGCTGCCGCACCTGATGCTGTCAACGCTGTTTGCCGAGCGCTTCGCCTTGCAGCCGCGTTACGCGCACAGCGTGCAGCTGGGCGGCGCCACCGGCGCGGCGCTGATCATGCTGGCGGGCGACCTGGTGCGCTCGGGCCGCTGCCAGCGCGTGCTGGTGGTGGCCGGGGAGAACCGCCTCAGCGGCCAACATCGTGACAACGCGATCCAGACCCTGGCCCAGGTCGGCGACGCCGAGACCGAGGTGCCCAACGGCGGCTCGGTGCCGGCCTACTACGCGCTGATGGCCTCGCGTTACCTGCATGAAACCGGCACCACCGAGGCCGACCTGGCCGAGCTGGCGGTGCTGATGCGCCGCCATGCCGCCGCCCACCCGGGCGCCCAGCTGCGCAGCCCGCTGACGGTGGCCGATGTGCTGGCCTCCAAGCCCATCGCCACGCCGCTGAAGCTGGCCGACTGCTGCCCCATCTCCGACGGCGCCGCGGCGCTGCTGGTGTCGGCCGAGCCGGGCAGCGGTGCGCGCGTGGTGCTGCGCGGCGCCGGCCAGGCGCACCGCCACCAGCACCTCAGCGCGATGGACTCGGTGCTGGCCTGCGGCGCCGGCGAGGCCGCGCAGCGCGCCTTGTTGGAGGCCGGCCTGCAGCGCGGGCAGATCGACCACCTGGCGATCTACGACTCGTTCACGATCACGCTGGCGATGCTGCTCGAGGAGATCGGCTTCGCGCCGCGCGGCGGCAGTGCCGCGCGCGCCCGCGCCGGCGACTTCGGCCCGCAGGGTGCGCTGCCGCTCAACCTGCACGGTGGGCTACTGTCCTACGGCCACTGCGGCGTGGCCGGCGGCATGGCGCATGCGGTCGAGGCCGTCACCCAGCTGGCCGGCCGTGCCGGCGCGCGCCAGGTGCCGCACGCCCACCATGCCCTGGTGCATGCCGACGGCGGGGTGATGTCCTCGCATGTCAGCCTGGTGCTCTCGCGCGAGGGCTGATCACGATGGCCACCGACACCCCCTTGATCCCCTCCACTCCCTTCACCCAGGGCCTGGCCGCGGGCCGGCTGCGTTATCAGCGCTGCCAGGCCTGCGGCAGCGCGCTGACCGGCCAGCGCTACGCCTGCACCCAGTGCGGCAGCGCGCGCCTGGCCTGGTGCGACGCCGTGGGCACCGGCACGGTCTACGCCGTCAGCGCGGTGCACCGCGCGCCGACCGAGGCCTTCCGTGCGCTGGCACCCTATGCGCTGGTGCTGGTCGAGCTGGACGAAGGCCCGCGGGTGATGGCCCATGGCGCGAGCGGGCTGGCGATCGGCGAGCGCGTGGTGGCGCACCCGCTGCAGGTGGGCGCGCAGCCGCTGATGCGCTTCGAGCGCCAACCCGCGCCATGATCCACTACCGCCGCCTGCGCGACTGGGTCATCCCGGACATCGAGCACCGCTACAGCGTCGACGACACGATGCACTACGCGCTGGCCCTGGGGCTGGGCGACGACCCGATGGACGAGGACCAGCTGGCCTTCGTCGACGAGACCCGGCCTGGCGGCCTGCGCGTGCTGCCGTCGATGGCGGTGGTGCTGGGCTTTCCCGGCTCGTGGATGCAGGACCCGGGCACCGGCATCGACTTTGCCAGGATCGTGCACGGCGACGAGCTGATCGAGCTGCACCGGCCGCTGCCCGCGGCCGGCGCGGTGCGCGCCAGCCACCGCGTGGTGCGCATCGTCGACAAGGGGCCGGGCCGCGGCGCCACCATCACCTACGACAAGACGCTGGTCGACACCGCCACCGGCGCGGCGCTGGCCACCGTGCGCCACACCACCTTTGCGCGCGGTGACGGCGGCTATTCGCAGCAGGGCGGCGACGCGGGGTTCAGCGACGCCCCGCTGCCCGTGCCGCCGCCGGTGCCCACGCGGCCGCCCGATCGCGTGCTGGACCTGCGCACGCTGCCGCAGCAGGCGCTGCTGTACCGGCTGTGTGCCGACCGCAACCCGCTGCACTCGCAGCCCGCGGTGGCGCGCGCGGCGGGCTTCGAGCGGCCCATCCTGCATGGCCTGGGCACCTACGGCATGGCCTGCCGCGCGCTGCTGGCGCTTTGGGCCGGCTACGACCCGGCGCGGCTCAAACGCCTGTACGCGCGCTTCACCGCGCCGGTGATCCCGGGCGACACGCTGCGCTTCGAGACCTGGCGCGAAGGCGCCGAGATCAACTTCCGCACCCGTGCCGTCGAGCGCGACGCGCTGGTGCTGGACTTCGGCCGCGCCGTCATCGGCGACTGAACCCGGCCACCGCCCCTGCCCCCTGGAGACCGACCCATGCCGCACCCCACCCGACGCCCCTGGCTGGCCGCCGCCACGCTGGCGGCCCTCACGCTGCTGGGCGCCCCCGGGCTGGCCGGCGCCCAGGCCTTTCCGGCCAAGCCGATCCGCCTGATCGTGCCCTACCCCCCGGGTGGGCCCACCGACGTGCTGCTGCGCATCATCGCCGGCCCGCTGGGCGAGCGCCTGGGCCAGAGCGTGGTGATCGACAACAAGCCGGGCGCCAGCGGCATGGTCGGCGCCGACATGGTGGCCAAGGCGTCGGCCGACGGCTACACGCTGCTGGGCAATGCGTCGATCCACGTGATCAACCCCAGTCTGTACGCCAAGACCGCCTACGACGCGATCAAGGACTTCGCGCCGGTCAGCCTGGTGGCCGACGTGCCGCTGGTGCTGGTGGTCAACCCGGCGCAGCCGGTGGCTTCGGTCAAGGAGCTGATCGCGCTGGCCAAGGCCAAGCCCGGCGCGCTGGCGTTCGCCTCGTCGGGCAATGCGGCGGCACCGCACCTGGCGGGCGAGGCCTTCAAGATCGCCACCGGCACCGACATGCTGCACGTGCCCTACAAGGGCAGCGGCCCGGCGCTGACCGACCTGATGGGCGGCCAGGTGCAGCTGATGTTCGACTCGCTGCCGTCGAGCATGCCCTTCATCCAGGGCGGCAAGCTGCGTGCACTGGCGGTCACCACCGCCCAGCGCTCCAGCGCGCTGCCCAACCTGCCGACGGTGGCCGAATCGGGCGTGCCCGGCTACGACATGAGCACCTGGTACGGCGTCTGGGCGCCGGCCGGCACACCGCGCGAGGTGGTGGCGCGGCTGGGCCGCGAGATCGCCGCGGTGGTGCAGCTGCCCGCGGTGCGTGACCGCCTGCTGGCGCTGGGTGCCGAGCCGGTGGGCAACAGCCCCGAGGAGTTTGCGGCCTTCAACCGCAGCGAGCTGGCCAAGTGGGCGCGCATCGTCAAGCAGTCGGGTGCCAAGGTCGACTGAACGGGCGTGAACCGGCCCGATCCGCAAGATCCGTCGGTCGGCCCGCCGGCCGCCGTTGCGATGCGCCGATGCCGCGGTGGTGACATGAGCGCGCGGCGTTAGTCACTACGCTCGCCGTCGATGGCCAACCAGCCACCGCGCTGCCACCCGGTCAGGCGGCGGCATCGACAGGAGAGCGTCCCATGTTCAACCCCCTGGATTTCACCGGCAAGACGGTGCTGATCGTCGGCGGATCGAGCGGCATCGGCAACGGCATCGCCCGCGCCTTTCTCGGCCAGGGCGCCGAGGTCCACGTCTGGGGCACGCGCGCCAGCGCCGAGGCCTATGCGGCCGAGGAGGGCTCCGACCTGTCGGGCCTGCACTACGCCCAGGTCGACGTCGGCGACCCCGACGCGATCGCGCGGCACCAGCCGGCGTTCGCCAGGCTCGACGTGCTGGTGCTGTCGCAAGGCATCGTCATCTACAAGCGCGGCGAGTTCTCGCCCGAGGGCTTCCGCAAGGTGGTGCAGGTCAACCTGAACAGCCTGATGGACTGCGCGCTGAAGTTCCACGGCCTGCTGAAGGCGGCGCAGGGCACGCTGATCACCATCAGCTCCACCGCGGCCTTCCACGCCACGCGCGGCAACCCGGCCTACAACGCGTCGAAGGCGGGCGCCGTGGGCCTCACCCGCACGCTGGGCGAGGCCTGGGCCGGCGAGGGCATCCGCGTCAACGGCATCGCGCCGGGGCTGGTCGATACCAAGCTGACCAAGGTGACCACGCGCCACCCCGAGCGGCTGCAGGCCTCGCTGGCCAACATCCCGGCGGGGCGCCTGGGCACGCCGCAGGACATGGCCGGCGTGGCGCTGTTCCTTGCTTCGCCGATGTCGGCGTATGTCTATGGCCAGACCATCCCGGTGGATGGCGGCCTGATCCTCTGAGTGATTGAGTGAAGGAGCCGGCATGAGCTGGAGTTTCGAGACCGACCCCGAGTACCAGCAGGAACTCGACTGGGTCGATGCCTTCGTGCGTGAGGAGGTCGAGCCGCTCGACCATGTGCTGGGCAGCCCCTACGACGTCACCGACCCCGGCTTCGTCAAGCTGGTGCGCCCGCTGCAGCAGCGCACCCGCGCGCGCAAGCTCTGGGGCTGCCACCTCGGCGCCGATCTGGGCGGGCCGGGCTACGGCCAGGTCAAGCTGGCGTTGCTCAACGAGATCCTCGGCCGCTCGGCGTTCGGGCCCACGGTGTTCGGCTGCCAGGCCCCCGACTCGGGCAACGCCGAGATCCTGGCCCACTTCGGCACCGCGGCGCAGAAGGCGCAGTACCTGCAGCCGCTGCTGGCCAATGAGATCGTCTCGTGCTTCGCGATGACCGAGCCGCAGGGCGGTGCCGACCCCAAGGTGCTGACCACCACGGCGGTGCGCGAGGGCGACGAGTGGGTCATCAGCGGCCAGAAGTGGTTCGCGTCGAATGCGCGTTATGCGGCGTTCTTCATCGTTATGGTGGTGACCGACCCCGAGGCGCCGCCCTACCAGCGCATGTCGATGCTGATCGTGCCGGCCGGCGCCAAGGGCCTGGAGATCGTGCGCAACGTCGGCTGGGGCTCCGAGCGCGCGGCCACGCATGGCTACCTCAACTTCGACCGGGTGCGGGTGCCGGCCGACGCCATGCTGGGCCAACCCGGCCAGGCCTTCGTCGTGGCCCAGGTGCGGCTGGGCGGCGGGCGCATCCACCACGCGATGCGCACCATCGGCGAGGCGCGCAAGGCCATGGACATGATGTGCGAGCGGGTGCTGTCGCGCGTCACGCAGGGCGAGCTGCTGGCGAAGAAGCAGTTGGTGCAGGAGAAGATCGCCGACTCGTGGATCGAGCTCGAGCAGTTCCGCCTGCTGGTGCTGCGCACGGCCTGGCTGATCGACAAGCACAACGACTACAAGCTGGTGCGCAAGGACATCGCCGCGGTCAAGGCGGCGATGCCCAAGGTGCTGCACGACATCGCCTCGCGCGCGCTGCACCTGCACGGATCGCTCGGCCTGTCCAGCGAGATGCCGTTCGCCAGCCAGGTGCTGGCCTCGTACTTCCTGGCGCTGGCCGACGGCCCGACCGAGGTGCACAAGGTGACGCTGGCGCGCGAGGTGCTGGGCGGCTACCGCGCCACCACCGAGCTGTTCCCGGCCTACCACCTGCCGCGGGTCGAGGCCGAGGCGCAGGCGAAGTTTGCCGACCTGCTGGCCGAGCTGTCGCAGGAGCTGGGCGCCTGAGCGCCCGGGCACCGCAGCGGTCGGTCCGGCGGGCGTGAGGCGGTCCGTGCGGCGGTCAGTGTGGCGCTCAACGCGGCGCTCAACGCGGCGTTCAGTGCGGCCCGAGCAGGGACGACAGCTCGGGCATCAGCGCGCCGGGCCCGCCCTGCGCGAGCGCGCCTTCCAGCGTGGCCAGCACCGCGGCGGCGATGGCCTGCGTGGCGCCGGCGTCGCCGGCCATGGCGTTGTAGTAGCCCAGGTCCTTGCAGGCGTTGGCGATCGAGAAGCGCATGCCCGAGGTGTCCTGCGCCAGCAGGTAGGGCCTGACCCGCTCCAGCGCGGTGCCGCCGCCGCCGCCCTTGGCCAGCACGTCGACGAAGACCTCGGGGGCCACGCCGTTGCGCCGGGCGCAGGCGGCCGCCTCCGAGATCAGGGCCACCATGCCCAGCGACACGTAGTTGTGCAGCAGCTTCATGCTGTGCCCCGCCCCCACCGGGCCGGCGTGGCTGATGTTCTCGGCAAAACATTGCAGCAGCGGCCGGCAGCGCTCGAGCAGCGCCGGATCGCCGCCCACCAGCAGGTTCAGCCGGCCCTCGGCGGCCTCCTTGGGCGTGCGGGTCATCGGCGTGTCGAGGAACTGGCTGCCGGCGGCCTGCACGGCCTGCGCCATGCGCAGCGTCGACGACGGGATGGCGGTCGAGCAGTCGATCACCACGCTGCCCGGCCGCAGGCCTTCGAGCACGCCGCCGGGGCCGGTGAGCACCGCCTCCACCTGGGGCGAGCCGGTCAGCACCAGGATCACGACGTCGGAGCGCGCTGCCAGCGCGGCGGCGCTGTCGTAACCCACCGCGCCGGCGGCCTTGAGCGCGTCGAGCGGCTGGTTGCCGGGGTGCTCGAGCACCGCGAGCGCATGCCCGTGCTTGACCAGGTTGCTGGCGATGCCGTGACCCATCAGGCCGATGCCGACCATGCCGATTGCTTGCTTCATCTGCTTCTCCGTGAATTGACGTTCAACGAGGGGCCCGCGGGCTTGGCGCCTGCGCGGCCTGGCACGGTGATAGCCTGAGCGAAGCCTTCCACCCAGATCCCCCGACCCCGCCACCCCATCCATGCAAACCTACGACATTGTCACCATCGACGGCGACGGCATCGGCCCCGAAGTCAACCAATCGGCCATCACCGTGCTGCGCGAAGCGCTCGGCAACCGGCTGCGCTTCACCGCCGCCGACGGCGGCGCGGCGCACTACGTCAAGACCGGCGCCGTGCTGCCGCAGGACACCTTCAACGCCTGCCGCGACGCGCACGCCATCCTGCACGGCGCAGCGGGCCTGCCCGGCGTCACCTACCCCGATGGCACCGAGGTCGGCAACGACCTGCACCTGCAACTGCGCTTCCGGCTCGACCTCTACGCCAACGTGCGGCCGATCCGGCTGTACCGCGGCGTCACCTCGCCGCTGGCGGGCTGGGACGCGGGCAGCATCGACTACGTGATCGTGCGCGAGAACACCGAAGGCCTGTACGCCAGCCGCGGCGCGGGCATCGTGCTGCGCGGCGAGGTGGCCACCGACACGCTGGTGGTCACGCGCAAGGGCGTGGAGCGGGTGGCGCGTTTCGCCTTCGAGCTGGCGCGTCGCCGCCCGGGCGCCAAGCGCGATGGCCAGCGCCGCGTGACGGTCTGCGACAAGGCCAACATCCTGCGCAGCTACGCCTTCTTCCGCGCGGTGTGCAACGAGGTGGCCGCCGCCTACCCCGACGTGGAGATCGATTACGCCTATGCCGACGCGATCACCGTGCACCTGCTCAAGAAGCCCGACTTCTACGACGTGATCGTCGCCGAGAACATGTTCGGCGACATCATCTCCGACCTCGGCGCCGGCACGGTGGGCGGCCTGGGCATCGCCGCCTCGGCCGAGCTGGGCGACGGGCATGGCCTGTTCCAGGGCGCGCACGGCTCGGCGCCCGACATCGCCGGGCAGAACCTGGCCAGCCCGATCGCCACCATCCTGTCGGGCGCGATGATGCTGCGCTGGCTGGCCGATCGCCATGGCGACGCCACGCTGCTGGCCGGCGCCGACCGGGTGGAGCAGGCCGTCGAAGCAGTGCTCGCCCAGGGCCAGCAGGTGCCGCGCGACCTGGGCGGCAGCGCCCGCTGCACCGAGATGACCGACGCCGTCTGCCGCCAGCTGCGCTGAGCATCGCCCCGGCCCCGGCCCCTGCACCGCCTCACCGCTTCATCGCCTGAACGCCATCGCATGACCTTCATCCCTGCCAGCCAACCCGCCGAACCGGCGTCGCCGCACGCCTGGTGCTTCGCCTTCGTGCAGCGTGAACTGCTGCTGCCCGACGCGCCCGCCGCCGGCTTTCAACCGCTGGACGTGTCGCCCTTCCTGGCCCAGGCCACCGCACGCCACTACCTGGGCCGCCTGGCCGAGGTGGATTGCTGGGCCGTGAGCCTGCCCGAGCCGCCCCCCGGCTGGCAGCCCCGGCCCCTGCGCTCGGCGATGCAGAGCCTGGTGCCCGTGCTGGGCGCGCTGGCCGGGCGCGCCGCCCAGGTGCTGGAGTGGGACCGCAGCCACCGCTTCTGCGGCGTGTGCGGCACGCCCACCGCGCTGCAGGCGGGCGAGCGGGCGCGCATCTGCCCGGCCTGCCAGCACACCGCCTACCCGCGCCTGAGCCCGGCGATGATGGCCCTGGTGTGGCGGCCCGGCGAGCTGCTGCTGGCGCGCTCGCCGCATTACGCGGCCGGCATGTACAGCGCGCTGGCCGGCTTCGTCGAGGCAGGTGAATCGCTGGAGGACTGCGTTCATCGCGAGGTGGCCGAGGAGGTGGCGGTCACGGTGCAGGACCTGCGCTACTACGGCAGCCAGAGCTGGCCGTTTCCGCACAGCCTGATGGTGGCCTTCACGGCCCGCTGGGTGGGCGGCGAGATCGTGCCGCAGCCCGGCGAGATCGAGCATGCGCAGTGGTTCGCCATCGACGCGCTGCCCGGCATCCCGCCGCGCTTCTCGATCGCCGGGCATTTGATCCGCGACACGGTGGCCGCGATGCAGGCGGGCAGCTGGGGCTGATCGACCCGGCCCGGCTCAGTGCCCGGCGCGCCGCTGGGCCAGCGCGATGAACCAGTCCACGCTGTCGGCATTGCTCATCGCGTCGCGCTTCATCACGCTGTCGGGTGAGGCGCCCATCAGCAGCTTCTTGACCGGCAGCTCCATCTTCTTGCCCGACAGCGTGCGCGGCAGCGCCGCCACCTGGAACACCTCGTTGGGCACGTGCCGCGGCGACAAGGCCTGGCGCACCTCGGCCTTGATGCGTGCGGTCAGCGCGTCGTCCAGCGTGAGGCCTTCGCGCAGCACCACGAACAGCGGCATCCAGCTCTCGCGGCCCAGGTACTCGAGGTCGACCACCAGGCTGTCCAGCACCTCGGGCAGGGCCTCGACCGCACGGTACAGCTCGGCCGTGCCCATGCGCACGCCCTGGCGGTTGATGGTGGCGTCGCTGCGGCCGTAGATGATGGAGCCGGTGGTGCCCACGTCCGGGCGCGGGATCAGGCGGATCCAGTCGCCGTGGCGCCAAACCGCAGGTTTTCCATTGCCGCCGGGGTACATGTCGAAATAGCTGTCCCTCAGCCGGCTGCCGTCCGCATCGCCCCACAGGTACAGCGGCATCGACGGCATCGGCTTGACGCAGACCAGCTCGCCCACCTCGTCCAGCAAGGGCTTGCCGTCCTCGCTCCAGGCCTCGACCGCGGCGCCCAGGCAGCGGCACTGCATCTCGCCGGCGACGACCGGCAGGGTGGGCAGGCCGGCGATGAAGGCGCCCGCGAAGTCGGTGCCCCCGCTCATCGGCGTGAGCCAGATGTCGCGGCCGTCCACCTGCGGCAGCTTGGCCCAGATCCAGCGGTAGGCGTCGTCGGCCAGCGGCGAGCCGGTCGAGCCGATGGCGCGCAGCGACGACAGGTCGGCCTCGCGCTGGGGCTCGACGCCGGCCTTCAGGCAGGAGGCGTAGAACGCCGCGCCCGAGCCGAAGAAGGTGACGCGCGCCGCGCCGGCAAAGCGCCACAGCACGCCCCAGTCGGCCGGTTGGCCCGGGCCGTTGGCGCCGGCCGGGTTGCCGTCGTAGATGCACACCGTGGTGCCGCCGAGCAGGCCGCCGACCTGGCTGTTCCACATGATCCAGCCGGTCGACGCGAACCAGTGGTAACGGTCGCCGGTCTGCACCGTCGGCCCCAGGTTGTTGTGCAGCGTGGCCAGCTTCAGGCACTCGAGCATCACGCCGCCATGACCGTGCACGATGGGCTTGGGCAGGCCGGTGGTGCCGCTGGAATAGACCACCCACAGCGGGTGGTCGAAGGGCAGCCACTCGGGCTGGAAGGCCACGATCTCGGCGTCCGGCAGGCCGGTGCCGGCCAGCAGCGCGGCGAGGTCGTGCGCGCCGCGGCCGGGCGCGGCCAGGGCCTGCGGGTCGGCGGCCTCGTCGAGGCGGCGCCACAGCACCACCTGCTCGACGCTGGGCAGCGCCGCCAGCAGCTCGGCCAGCACCGCCCGGCGGTCATAGGCCACACCGCCCCAGCGGTAGCCGTCGGCGGCGATCAGCACCTTGGGCGCGATCTGGCGGAAGCGGTCCAGCACCGCCACCGGGCCCATGTCGGGCGAGCAGATCGACCAGACCGCGCCGATGCTGGCGCAGGCCAGGAAGACGATCGCCGTCTCGGGCGTGTTGGCCAGCACGGCCACCACCCGGTCGCCACGCTGCACGCCCATGCGCTTGAGCGCCAGCGCCATCGCCGCCACCTGCCGCCGCAGTTCGGGCCAGGTCACCTCGCGCAGTTGGCCGGCCGCCAGCAGGGGCTCGTCGGCGAAGACGATGGCCGGGTGGCCGGCCGCGTTCGACGCATCGGCATGGCGCAGCACCTGGCGCGCATAGTTGACCTGGGCGCCGTCGAACCAGGTCGCGCCGGGCATGCGCTCGGCGTCCAGCACCTGGCGGTAGGGCGTGGGCGACTCGATGGCGAAGTAGTCCCAGATCGAGCCCCAGAAGCCGCCGAGGTCGTCCACCGACCAGCGCCACAGCGCCTCGTACTGGTCGAACTGCAGGCCGCGGGTGTGGTGCAGCCAGCGCTGGTAACGGGTGATCTGGGGTTCGGGCAGGGTGGGCATGGGGCTCCTCGAGGGCAGGCCGCCGACTGTGCCCCAACCGGGCCTCGCGCCCTGTCAACCAGGTGCCAGTGGGCGTGGCCGCCGGGGCCCGTCGCGTCAGGGCGCCGCTGCCGCCGCTGCCAGCAGCGCCCGCGCCGTGCGCGCGCGCTGCCACTGCATGTACAGCACGCCGGCCAGCACCACCGTGCCGCCGATCAGCTGTTCGGCCAGCGGCTGCACGCCGAAGAACAGCAACGAGATCAGCACCGCGAACACCGGCACCATGTTCTGCCACAGCCCGCCGGTCTGGATGCCCAGGCGGCTGACGCCGGTGTTCCAGGCCACGGTGGCCAGCGCGGTGCAGAACACCGCCGCCACCAGCAGCTGCACCACCGGCAGCGGCGCCGGGCTCAGGTTGGGCGGGCCGGCCAGGCCGCTGGCCCGCGCGCCGGCCCAGAACAGCATCAGCCAGGGCAGGGCGCCGATGGTGGTGAGGTAGGTGCGCCGCAGCTGCCCGGTGCTGGGCGTGAACCAGCGCTGGGCCAGGATGGAATAAACCGTCCAGCTGCAGATGCCCAGCACCACCAGCACTTCGCCACCTTGCAGGCTGAAGGCCGCGCCCATCGGTGCACCGCTGCCGGTCGTACCGGCCTGGGCACGGCCCATCACCGCGATGCCCGCGCCGATCAGCGTGAGCACGGTGGCGCCCCAGAAGCCGCGTTCGAGCCGGGCGCCGGTCATCAGCCGCGACACCACTGCCACGTACACCGGCGAGCCGGCCGACAGCGCGGCCACCGTCATCGGGTGGGTGCGGTAGAGGCCCAGGTTGTAGAGCACCAGGAAACCGGCCACGCACAGGCTCAGCACGGCCACCCGCCACAGCGGGATCGGCGAGCGCAGCTGCCGCGGCCCCAGCGACACCGCCAGCAAGCCGCCCAGCAGCACCGTGGCCACCAGGTAGCGCAGCGGCGAGACCCAGAACGGATCGAAGTGCTTGAGCAGCGCGGCCGACAGCGGCAGGTTCAGGCCCCACAGCACGCTGGCGACCAGGTAGCCGCCGGTGCCGATCAGCGCCGCGCGCCGGGCGGTGGCCAGCGCAGCGCCGCTGGGGGTCGATGAGGGCGCGGAGGCGCTCACGCGTCGGCCACGAAACGCGGCCAGGTCTCGGCCACGTACTTCAGGAAGGCCGGGCCCAGGCCCTCGGCCTGCAGGTGGGCGCGGCTGACCGGGCGCTCGATGCAGCGGAAGGCCGGGTCGGCCAGCGCACGGCGGGCGAAGTCATGGTGCAGCATCGCGCCGCGGCCGATCAGCACGAAGTCGGCGCCATGCTCCAGGCAGCGACGCGCGGTGGCTGCGTCCATGATCTTGCCGGCCACGCCCAATCGGGTGGTGCCTCGCGGCAGCGCCGCAAAGTGCGCGATCAGCGGCTGGCCGGCATAGGCCGGGTCCAGCGGCGGCTTGAAGCAGTCCCACAGCGACATGTCCAGGTAGTCGAGCTGGCCGCCGGCCAGCACCTGCTGCGCCAGCGCCAGCGACTCGGGCATGGTGATGCCGAAGCGCTCGGGCGACAGCCGCAGGCCCAGCTGGAACTGTGGCCCGGTGGCCGCGCGCACGCCGGCTATCAGCTCGAACAGGATGCGGCTCCGGTTCTGAAAGCTGCCGCCGTAGCGGTCGCTGCGCTGGTTGTGCTCGGCATCCAGGAACTGCGCCAGCAGGTAGCCATGCGCGCCGTGCAGCTCGACGCCCTGGAAGCCGGCCCGCTCGGCGCGCTGCGCGGCGCTGATGAAGTCCTGCACCAGCTGCTCGACCTCGCCGGTGGTCAGTGCGCGGGCACCGGTCTCGGCATCGTCCCAGGGGGCCACCACGGGTTGGCCGCTGAGGGCCGTGTCGGCACGCAGGCCCGAATGCTGCAGCTGCAGGCTGGACACGCTGCCGGCGG
>JAURXG010000063.1 GCA_030654555.1 Aquabacterium sp. | reverse complement strand
GCCCACCAGCTCGGTGAGCTGGTTGACCGAGCGCGGCAGCGCCTGCGCCGCGGCCGCCTCGGGCTGCAGGCGGCGGCCGACGTCGCGCACCGTAAAGCCCAGCAGCATCGGGTCGGCCGGCGTCACGGTGACGGCCGAGATCTCGACCTCGGTGCTGGCACCGAACTCGCCGCGCAGTGTGGTGGCGAACAGCTTGACCGCGCCACGCTGGCGCAGGTTGGACACCAGCACGCCCAGGTCGACCCCGGTGCGGCCCAGCCAGCGCTCCAGCGACTGGCCGCGCATCTGTTCCTCGCCGGCCATCTGGCAGAGGCTGACGAACTCGGCATTGGCCGCCAGCACCAGGCCGTCGAGGTCGGTGACCACCAGGCCGTCCGGTGCGCCCTGCGCCAGCTGCAGCAGCAGCGCCGATTCGGTGCCGTTGCCCTGCGCATGCGCGCTGTCGCTGCGCGACAGGCGCACCAGCAGCAGGTGGCTCTGTTCCTGGTGCAGCAGCGTGGCCGAGACCTGCACCGCCAGCCGGTTGTCGGCCAGCTCGGCATGCACCGGCTCGGCGCGGCCGGTGCGGCGTGCGGTGGCCAGCAGGCCGGCCACGGCCCGCGCGCTGCTGGGCGTGAGGCCCAGCGGGAAGGCCTGGCCCACCAGCTTGTCGGCGGCCACGCCCATCATCGAGGCCGCGGCCGGATTGGCCTCGAGCACCCGGCCGCTGGCCGCATCGACCACCAGCACGGCTTCCCCGGCCATCTGGAACAGCTGCCGGTAGCGCAGCTCGGCCTGGCGAAAGCGCGCGTAGTCGCGCTCGACCGAGAGCTGCGCCTCCACCAGCCGCTGTTGCAGCGCGGTGGTGACGCGCTGGTCGCGGCCGAAGGCGAACCAGCGCGCCGGCACGCGGCCCTGGGCCGGCAGCAGGCGGCTGGCATAACTCATCGCCAGCGTGCCGCCCGCCGGCAGCGGGTGGTTGACCTGGCGCCAGCGCATCGCGCCGGCCAGCGGCGCGGCCAGCAGCGCGGCCACCTTGGGCCGGCTTTCTTCGCTGACGGTGTCGACCCAGCGCTTGCCGATCCAGGGGTCGCTCAGCTCGAGCGCCAGGGCCTCGTCGCCGAAGGCCATGTCGTGGATCACGCCCTCGGCGTCGAGCACCAGCGTCAGGTCGGCGGCGGTGCTGAGCAGGGCGGCCATGTCGGCCGCATCCAGATGCCCCAGGCTCGCGGCAGGCTGGTCGAAGGCGCCGGTGACTCGGGGGGGGACCGGCTTCTTCTTCTTCATGCCGGCCATGCGTGCAAGCTGCGCGGGCAGCGGGTCAGAGCCCCTTGATGCGGCGCGCCAGCAGGCGCTCGGCCAGGGCAGGTGCCTGCTGGCCATCGGTGGCCACGCCATCCGCGCCCACCCGCTCGACCATCTCCGGGTGCACGATGAACAGCGGGCCGCCCACCATCACCGCCACCGCGCGGTTGTGCGACAGCCGGCGCACCGAGCCGATGCAGTCCAGCATGCCATCCAGGCGCGTGGTGCTGCCCGCGGAGATGCCGACCAGATCGAACCATTCGTTTTTCACCCTGTCCTCGAAGTTGGCCGACGCCGGGTCCATCACGCCCACCACTTCCCAGCCTGCCCGCGCGAAGAATTCGGCCACCATCGACAGCCCGAAGGTGTGCTGGTCGCCGGGGGCCGGCATCAGCAGCGCCCGTCGACCGCCCACCGGGGGGTCGATCTCGGTGCCGAACGCAGAACTCAAACCGCGCATTATCTGCTGCAGGCGGCCCAGCCCGACGGTGACATCGGCGAAGTGGCAGCGGTCGTCGTCCCACAGCTCGCCCAGGTGGCGTGCCGCGGGCGCCAGCAGGTCGGCGTAGATCGACTCCACGCTCACGCCGCGGGCACGCAGCGACGCGATCTGCGCCTGGATGGCGCCGTCGTCGCGGCCCATCACCGCCGCGGTGAAGGCCACCATCTCGTCGCGGGTGGGGGCCTGAGCCAGGGTGCCCGCACCCGCCGCAGGGGTGTGCGCACGCACCAGGCGCGGAATGATGTCGCGCTCGATGGTGTCGACCAGGCGCGAGAGCCGCTCTTCGACCGCCGGGCGCTGGCTGGCCAGCGCGGCCCACGCGGCATGGCCATCGGCCGCCGCCCGGGCCTGCATCTCGGTCCAGCAATCGGCTTCTTCGGCGCGATGCCAGGCCGCGGTGGCGGAGTCGCCCAGGGGCGAACACTCTCGTTGCACTCGATTCACTGCGTTCTCCTCGCCAGGGGCCTGGCCCGCAGCGGCCGCATCGGCGGCAGGCTGCTCTGGTCCCCCGTGCAGTCGTCAGGTCGTCTTTTCACTCGTATGAATTCCCGGCTGAATGTCTGTTGCGCCTCCCAGCGCGTCAAGCCGGTATCAATACCGAGTTCAGCTCAAGGTTAATGTCAACCTGAAAAGACGTCAACCCTGATTGACACTTTGCGAGGCGCGTTCTAGATTTGCGCCATGCCCAGTCTCCGGACCAGTCCTCCCCGGCACGCCACGATGGCGGCCGCAGCCCGTTTGCCGCTGTACACGCCCGAGCAGCGCCGGCGCCGGGATGCCACCCGCTGGACAGGGGTGCAGGGTCTGCTGGCCCCCTTGCAGTTCGTGGTGTTCGCCGTCAGCCTGGGGCTGGTGCTGCGCTACCTCGTCACCGGCCAGGGCCTGGAGGCGGCCACGGTCTCGGTGGTGGTCAAGACGATGCTGCTCTACACCATCATGGTCACCGGCAGCATCTGGGAGAAGGTGGTGTTCGGCCAGTGGCTGTTCGCCCCCGCCTTCTACTGGGAGGACGTGTTCAGCATGGGGGTGCTGGCGCTGCACACCGCCTACCTGGCGGCGCTGTTCACCCAGGCGCTGGACGCCCGCGGCCTGATGCTGCTGGCGCTGGCCGCCTATGCCGCCTACCTGATCAACGCCGGGCAGTTCGTCTGGAAGCTGCGCATGGCGCGGCTGGAGTCGGCGGCATGAGCGCGCGTGGCCGCTCCAGAGCGCTCATCCCGGAGCGCGCAGCGCGGAGGGTTGTCCCGTGAGCGCGGTCATCGCCATCCAGCCCGACGCCGGCTGCAGCGACGCCCCGGTGCTGCGCGAGCGCGGCCAGCGCGAGGTGTTCTGCGGCCTCACCGGCATCGTCTGGCTGCACCGCAAGATCCAGGACGCGTTCTTCCTGGTGGTGGGTTCACGCACCTGTGCGCACCTGCTGCAGTCGGCCGCCGGGGTGATGATCTTCGCCGAGCCGCGCTTCGCCACCGCCATCATCGACGAGCGCGACCTGGCCGGCCTGGCCGACGCGCAGGACGAGCTCGACCGCGTGGTGCAGCAGCTGCTGGCGCGCCGGCCCGAGATCAAGCTGCTGTTCCTGGTGGGCTCCTGCCCGTCCGAGGTGATCAAGCTCGACCTGTCGCGCGCCGCGCAGCGCCTGTCGGCCCGGCACCTGCCGAAGGTGCGGGTGCTCAGCTATTCGGGCAGCGGCATCGAGACCACCTTCACCCAGGGCGAAGACGCCTGCCTGGCCGCGCTGGTGCCCGAGATGCCGGCGGCCGCCGCCGACGCGCCGCCCACGCTGCTGGTGGCCGGCGTGCTGGCCGACGTGGTCGAAGACCAGTTCCGCCGCCTCTTCACGGCGATGGGGTTGGGTACGGTGCAGTTCTTCCCGCCGCGCCGCGCCGGTGCGCTGCCGGCGGTGGGCCCCCACACCCGGCTGCTGCTGGCGCAGCCCTTCCTGGCCGACACCGCGCGGGCACTGGAAGCGCGCGGCGCGCAGCGCCTGGTGGCGCCGTTTCCGCTGGGCGCCGAGGGCACGCAGGCCTGGCTGCAGGCCGCGGCCAGCGCCTTCGGCGTCGAGCCCGCGCTGTTCGAGCAGGTCATCGCGCCGGCCCGGGCCCGCGCGCTGCAGGCCACCGCCGCGCACCGCGCGCGGCTGGGCGGGCAGCGCCTCTTCTTGTTCCCCGATTCACAGCTCGAGCTGCCGCTGGCGCGCTTTCTGTCGCGCGAGATGGGCATGCAGCTCACCGAGGTCGGCACGCCCTACCTGCACCGCGCCCACCTGGCCGCCGAGCTGGCGCTGCTGCCGGCGGGCACCACGCTGTCCGAAGGCCAGGATGTCGACCGCCAGCTCGAACGCTGCCGCGCGCTGGCGCCCGACCTGGTGGTCTGCGGCCTGGGCCTGGCCAATCCGCTGGAGGCCGAAGGCCTGACCACCAAGTGGTCGATCGAGCTGGTGTTCAGCCCGATCCAGGGCTTCGACCAGGCCGGCGACCTGGCCGAGCTGTTCGCCCGCCCGCTGCTGCGCCGCCACAAGCTGGCGCTGGCGGCTGCCGCCTGAAAGGTTCCGGGCCATGCAACTCACGCTCTGGACCTACGAAGGCCCGCCGCACGTCGGCGCGATGCGCATCGCCACCGCGATGACCGACGTGCACTACGTGCTGCACGCGCCGCAGGGCGACACCTACGCCGACCTGCTGTTCACGATGATCCAGCGTTGCGACCGGCGCCCGCCGGTCACCTACACCACCTTCCAGGCGCGTGATCTGGGCGGCGACACCGCCGAGCTGTTCAAGACCGCCGCACGCGAGGCCTATCAACGCTTCGCCCCGGCGGCGATGCTGGTGGGCTCGTCCTGCACCGCCGAGCTGATCCAGGACGACCCGGGCGGCCTGGCCCAGGCGCTGGCCCTGCCGCTGCCGGTGGTGCCGCTGGAGCTGCCCAGCTACCAGCGCAAGGAGAACTGGGGCGCCGCCGAGACCTTCTACCAGCTGGTGCGCCACCTGTGCCCGGCCCCGGCGCAGCGCGCCGAGCGCCCCGTTCGCCCGCACACCCGCCCGGCCGGCCAGCGCCCGCGCTGCAACCTGCTGGGCCCCACCGCACTGGGCTTTCGCCACCGCGACGACGTGACCGAGGTCACCCGCCTGCTGGCCCGCCTCGGTGTCGACGTGGCGGTCATCGCGCCGCAGGGCGCCTCGGTGGCCGATCTGCGCCGCCTGCACGAGGCCGATTTCAACGTGCTGCTGTACCCCGAGATCGCCGGCACCGCCGCGGCCTGGCTGCAGCGCACGCATGGCCAGCCGCACACCCGTGTGGTGCCGATCGGCATGGGCGCCACGCGCGACTTCATCGCCGAGGTGGCGGCGCTGGCCGGCGTGGACGCCGCGCCGCTGCTGGCCGAGATGCACGCCGACCGCGGCGAGGGTGGCACCCGCGCGCCCTGGTACGCACGCTCGGTCGACTCCACCTACCTCACCGGCAAGCGGGTGTTCGTGTTCGGCGATGCCAGCCATGCGGTGGCCGCGGCGCGCGTGGCCGCGCACGAGCTGGGCTTCACGGTGGTGGGCCTGGGCACCTACAGCCGCGAGTTCGCCCGCGACGTAAGGGATGCCGCCAAGCTGTACGGCGTCGAGCCGCTGATCAGCGACGACTACCTCGAGGTCGAGGCGGCCATCGCCGAGGCCCAGCCCGAGCTGGTGCTGGGCACGCAGATGGAGCGCCACATCGCCAAGCGCCTGGGCATCCCCTGCGCGGTGATCTCGGCGCCGGTGCATGTGCAGGACTTTCCGGCGCGCTACTCGCCGCAGATGGGCCTCGAAGGCGCCAACGTGCTGTTCGACACCTGGGTGCATCCGCTGATGATGGGCCTGGAAGAGCACCTGCTGGGCATGTTCAAGGGCGACGCCGAGTTCCACGAAGACGCGGGCCCCTCGCATCTCGGGGGCCACGCCGCCCCGCGGGCCCATGCGTCCGGGCCAGGCATTGTCGAATCGGAAACGCTCGGTGCCGAGCTCGTTGCGGGCGCAGAGAAACAGATTGACCAGAACGCAGAAAGCCCCGCGGCCGCGATCCCGGCAAGTTGGGCCCCTG
>JAURXG010000062.1 GCA_030654555.1 Aquabacterium sp. | reverse complement strand
GAATTTCCTTATGCACCCGAGCGCAAATACACGCCGTGTGATGCATCCAAGGCCCAGCTGTTTGCTCTGAGCTACCACCTCGGGTTTGAGAAAAATGTGAGCGTGCAAGCCACCTGCCACGGCGCCGACAACCGCGCGCTGGTCGATGCGCTGCTTCATTCCAAGGGCCAGGCCCGCGGTGTGGCGACGGTGAAACGCAGCGTCACTGACCAGGAACTGCAGGCCATGCACGACGCGGGCGTGCGCGGCGTGCGCTTCAACTTCGTCAAGCGCCTGGTGGACTTCACGCCCAAAGACGAGCTGATGGACATTGCCGCGCGCATCCACCAGCTGGGTTGGCATGTGGTGATCTACTTCGAGGCGGTCGACCTGCCCGAGCTGTGGGACTTCTTCACCGCGCTGCCGACCACCGTGGTGGTCGACCACATGGGCCGCCCGGATGTGAGCTTGCCGGTGGACGGCTCGCAGTTCGCCTTGTTCGAGAAGTTCATGCGCGAGCATGCCAACGTGTGGAGCAAGGTCAGCTGCCCCGAGCGGCTGTCGGTCAGTGGCCCGAAGGCCTTGAACGGTGAACAGAACGCCTACCGCGACGTGATCCCGTTCGCCCGCCGCATCGTCGAGCAGTTCCCGGATCGCGTGCTGTGGGGCACCGACTGGCCGCACCCCAACCTGAAGGACCACATGCCCGACGACGGCCTGCTGGTCGATTTCATCCCGCACATCGCGGTCACGCCCGAACTGCAGCGCAAGCTGTTGGTCGACAACCCGATGCGCCTTTACTGGCCCGAGGAGACGCTCTGATGGCACTCGACAAACCCTACCAGGACGTGCCCGGCACGACCATCTTCGACGCCGAGCAATCGCGCAAGGGCTACCACCTCAACCAGTTCTGCATGTCGCTGATGAAGGCCGCCAACCGCGAGCGCTTCAAGGCGAACGAGCGCGCCTACCTCGACGAGTGGCCGATGACCGAGGAGCAGAAGCAGGGCGTGCTGACTCGCGACCTGAACCGCTGCATCGCCGCCGGCGGCAACATCTACTTCCTGGCCAAGATCGGCGCCACCGACGGCAAGAGCTTCCAGTACATGGCCGCCAGCATGACCGGCATGACCCAGGACGAGTACGCGGCGATGATGCTGGCCGGCGGCCGCTCGCCCGACGGCAACCGCTTCATCGGCGAGCAGAAGAAGGAAGGCAAATAATGGCCAGGATCACCGCCAGCGTCTACACCTCGCACGTGCCGGCCATCGGCGCCGCGCTCGATCTGGGCAAGAGCAACGAGCCCTACTGGCAGCCGGTGTTCAAGGGCTACGAGTTCTCCAAGCAGTGGATGAAGGAGAACCAGCCGGACGTGATCTTCCTGGTCTTCAACGACCATGCCACGGCCTTCAGCCTGGAGATGATCCCGACCTTCGCCATCGGCACGGCCGCCGAGTTCCAGCCCGCCGACGAAGGCTGGGGCCCGCGCCCGGTGCCCAAGGTGATCGGCCACCCCGAACTGGCCGCGCACATCGCGCAGAGCGTGATCCAGGACGACTTCGACCTGACCATCGTCAACAAGATGGACGTGGACCATGGCCTGACCGTGCCGCTGAGCCTGATGTGCGGTCAGCCCGAGGCCTGGCCCTGCCCGGTGATCCCGTTCGCCGTCAACGTGGTGCAGTACCCGGTGCCCAGCGGCAGGCGCTGCTTCATGCTCGGGCAGGCGATCCGCCGCGCCGTGGAGCGCTACGACCAGGACCTGAACGTGCACATCTGGGGCACCGGCGGCATGAGCCACCAGTTGCAGGGGCCGCGTGCCGGCCTGATCAACCAGGCCTTCGACAATGCCTTCCTCGACCGGCTGATCGCCGACCCCGCGGGGCAGGCCGCCGTGCCGCACATCGACTATGTGCGCGAGGCCGGCAGCGAAGGCATCGAGCTGGTGATGTGGCTCATTGCCCGCGGCGCGATGGCCGACGTGGCTGGCGGCAAGGCGCCGACCGTCAAGCACCGCTTCTACCATGTGCCTGCCTCGAACACGGCCGTCGGCCACCTGATCCTGGAGAACAACTGACATGAGCAAGACCATCAAGGTCGCCCTGGCCGGCGCCGGTGCCTTCGGCATCAAGCACCTGGACGGCATCAAGAACATCGCCGGCGTCGAGGTGGTGTCGCTGGTCAGCCGCGAGTTGGAGAAGACCCGCGACGTCGCGAGCAAGTACGGCATCGGCCATGTGACGACGGATCTGGCCGACAGCCTGGCGCTGCCCGAGGTCGACGCGGTGATCCTGTGCACGCCCACGCAGATGCATGCGGCGCAGACCATCGCCTGCCTGAAGGCCGGCAAGCATGTGCAGTGCGAGATCCCGCTGGCCGACACGCTGGCCGGCGCGCAGGAAGTGGTGGCGTTGCAGAGGAGCACCGGCCTGGTGGCCATGGCCGGCCACACGCGGCGCTTCAACCCCAGCCACCAGTGGGTGCACCAGAAGATCAAGGCCGGCGCGTTCAACATCCAGCAGATGGACGTGCAGACCTACTTCTTCCGCCGCACCAACATGAACGCGCTGGGCCAGGCCCGCAGCTGGACCGACCACCTGCTGTGGCACCACGCCGCGCACACCGTCGACCTGTTCGCCTACCAGGCGGGCTCGCCGATCGTCAAGGCCAACGCGATCCAGGGCCCGATCCATCCCACGCTGGGCATCGCGATGGACATGAGCATCCAGCTGAAGGCCGCGAGCGGCGCGATCTGCACGCTGAGCCTGAGCTTCAACAACGACGGCCCGCTGGGCACCTTCTTCCGCTACATCGGCGACACCGGCACCTACCTGGCGCGCTACGACGATCTGTTCGACGGTAAGGAACAGAAGATCGACGTGTCGACCGTGGATGTGTCGATGAACGGCATCGAGCTGCAGGACCGGGAGTTCTTCGCGGCCATCCAGCAAGGCCGCGAGCCCAATGCCAGCGTGGCCCAGGTGCTGCCCTGC